>NZ_JACJSP010000018.1 GCF_014698235.1 Limnothrix sp. FACHB-406
CTGCCATCCGATCCATCATCAGTGACGATCATCAAGGATGCAGCCGATCGCTACTTTGCGTCGTTTGTCTGTGAAGTGGATCCGATCGCTCTGAAGGCTATCAACAATGGAGTTGGCATCGACTTAGGATTGACCACCTTTGCCACTTTGTCCACGGGTGAAAAGGTACGAAGTCCCAAGCCTTTAGCCAAATCCCTCAAGCGATTGCGCCGTGCTCAAAAATCCCTCAGCCGCAAGGTTAAGGGCAGCAAGCGCCGATATCTAGCCCGACGCAAGGTGGCTCGGATTCACGCCCGCATCAAAGACCAACGAACCGACTTCCTACACAAGTTATCGACCCGGATCGTTCGCGAGAACCAAGCGATAGTTTTGGAAGATTTGAATGTGTCGGGCATGGTGAAAAATCGCAAGTTGGCGCGGGCAATTTCTGATGCTGGCTGGTACAGCTTCCGCCAAATGATCGAGGGCAAATCGATCCGCTACGGGCGGGATTTCCAGGTGATCAGTCGATGGGAACCGACTAGCCAGCGTTGTTCATCTTGTGGTCAATTGGGCGGCAAGAAACCCCTTGATGTACGCGAGTGGGTCTGTATGCAATGCGGGGCAATTCACGATCGCGATGTGAATGCCGCCATCAATATCCAAGTCGCGGGCGGGCAGTCCGAGACTCAAAACGGACGTGGAGGCCAGCGCAAATCCAGTTCGCTGGTAGCAGCCGATGAAGCGTCAACCCGTGGTCTAGTCGAGCAACTTCGGTTGTTTGCCTAGGGCCGGAATCCCCGCTCCTTTAGGACGGGAAGGATGTCAAATACCCCCTGCAATCAATCAACGGGCATTCTCAAAGGATCTATGGGCCGATGGTGATACCATCGGACAGCCTTCTTTGCCCCTTGTTTGCTATGCCCTTGAAGGATTTTGAGCAAGACTCAGCCGGCCGTCACTTCAGCTCCTCGCCGGCCACCCTCACCACCGAGGCAGACTCCTCGATCGCCCGAGAATGGTGGGTCGAGCGTTGGCTAGATCTGCTCAATGGCTATCGTTTCAAGAAGCGGCTGGAACGGGCCCGGGACTATGCTCGCCAAGGCCATGTGCTCAGTATTGATTTTAAAAATGCCAAGGTGATTGCCCGCGTTCAGGGCACGGAACCGGAGCCCTATCGCGTGTCCCTGTCGATCGACCCGTTCACCGATGAGGATTGGGCGGCGGTGGCGGAAACCCTGGCCCAACAGGCGGGTTTTGCGGCCAAGCTGTTGGCGGGTGAAATGCCCCAGTCGATCGAGCGGGCCTTTGCCACCAACGGCCTGTCCCTGTTTCCCTTTGCCTTGGGCGACATTCACAGCCAATGCACCTGTCCGGACAAGGCGAACCCCTGCAAACACATCGGCGCGGTCTATTACCTGCTGGGCGATCGGTTCAGTGATGATCCCTTTGTGTTGTTTCAACTGCGGGGCCGCACTCAGCAACAGTTGCTCAAAGCATTGCGGGAGGTTCGATCGCGCCTGGTGGCGGAACTGCCGGAACCCGTTGTCACCAGTGAGCCGATCGCCCTGGAGCCGATCGACCCGCAAACCCCGATCGCCCCGGCCACCGTCCCCGTGAACCTCCAGCAGTTTTGGGACTATAACCAACCCTTGGAGCCGTCCCTGGTGGTGATTACGCCGCCGGCCGATGGTGACACCCCCCTCAGCCTCTTGGGGCCCTTGCCCTTACCAACGGACGGCACCACGGACAATCGATCGACCCAAAAAGTGGTGACCCAATACCTGGAAGATGTCTATCGAACGGCAGGCCAGGCGGCCACCGTGGCGGCCCTGTCCTGACCCTCCGCCCTCGCCATCTGTCCCCGTGCTGGTTCTTATCGTCCTGGAGGCAATGCCATGACCACCCCCCTGAATGGTTCGGTGCGCGGTGAACGCCCGATCGGGCCGCCCGCGCCCGTGCAGGTGGTGGGCATTGGCTTGGACGGGGCCGCCGGTCTGAGTGAACAGGCCCGATCGCTCATTGCGGAAGCCACCTTGCTGGTGGGCAGCACCCGGCAATTGGCCCTGTTTCCCCAAGCCACCGCCGAAACCGTTGTGCTGGGGGATTTGGATGATGTGGTAGCCGTCATTCGGGCCCACATGATCACCCAAGCAACGGAATCGGAGCCTCGGTTGGTGGTGGTTTTGGCTTCCGGCGATCCGCTTTTTTTCGGGATTGGTCGGTTTCTGTTGGAAAAACTGCCCGCCCACTGGCTAGACTTCACCCCCCACCCCAGTTCCGTGCAGCTCGCATTTGCCCGGGTCAAGCTCCCTTGGCAAGATGCAGTCGTGTTCAGTGCCCATGGCCGATCGCTCGATGGGGCCGTGCGCCTGTTGCGCCAGGGGGTGGAAAAACTGGCAGTTTTGACCGATGGGGTCAGTCATCCAGGGGCGATCGCCCGATTGGTGCTGAGTTTGCGGCTGCCCGTGCGCTATCGGCTTTGGGTTTGTGAAAATCTGGGAGCACCCGAAGAACGCACCCAATCATGGGTTCTGGACGAAGCGGCCCTCACGGAAATTAGCGGCGAACTGTTTGCCAACCTCAACGTGGTGATTTTGGAGCGAATCCCCAACGCCGAGGGGATCGATCGCGCCGCCCTACCCCTCTTGGGCATTGCCGACGGCGACTTTTGCAGCTTTCCCGATCGCCCCGGACTGATGACCAAGCGAGAAGTGCGGGTGCAAATTTTGGCGGAATTGGCCCTGCAACCGAACCAAACCGTTTGGGACATTGGCGCGGGAACCGGTTCCGTGTCGATCGAGATGGCGCGGCTTTGCCCCAACTCCCGCATCTACGCGATCGAACAAACCCCCGCCGGCATCAGCCTCATTGAGCGCAACATTGAACGGTTCCAAACCAGCAACCTCACCGCCATCAAAGGCAAAGCCCCGGAAGCCCTGCGGCCCCTGCCCGCCCCCGATCGGGTCTTCATTGGTGGCAGCGACGGCCGCCTTGGCTCAATCCTCGACTGGTGTGCTCCCCGCATGGCCGTTAACGGGCGTATGGTGGTGGCCCTGGCCACCCTCGACAACCAAGCCACCCTCCTCGATTGGGTGTCGCACCAAACCGGTTGGCAAGTGCGCTGGCTTCAGGTCAGCCTCGCCCAAGCCGTCCCGATCGGGCCGCTCTGTCGCTGGTCGCCCCTCAATCCGGTGATCTTGGCCACCATTACGCCGCGCTAGATCGAGTCGCGTAAAGCAAATAAACCTGAGACCCTTTCAGGATATCCATCTGGTCACAATCAACCTGCGCAAACCCCTGGGAGGTGAGGTGGTTGCGCAGTCGGTCTAGTCGCCCGTCCAAATCATGCACCTCCACCACAACCTGTTGAATCACGCTCCAAAGTTGCTCCAACCCCTGAAAAATCATTTCCTCTGACTTTTCCGCATTAATTTTGAGGAGGTCAATCCTAGGAATGGATTGCATTGAAGGAATTTGATCGAGGCGATAGACAGGACAGCTTAAGCGCTCATGACGAAAATGCTTCTTCAGGGTTTGGTCTAGCAAAAAGCCCCGCAGAAACCGAGGAATTTTGCTGAGCGCCTGCAATCGCTCCGGCACATCGGGGCCACTGGAATTGCGAATCAGGGTTTCCCGAAAGTCCATATATTCCCGATCGGTTTCATCGGGAAAAGCACTGGACAGCATGGGCGTTTCGGGATGAAAAGCAAACTCCGCCGTTCCCGTTTCACTTCCCAAAGCATAGTTATAAATCTGCACATCAACCGGCTCCAACTGAGCCATATTTTGTGTCAGCAATGAGGCGAGCTGTGGGATGGGTTCAAACACATAGGCAGTCATTTTGCGCTGGCAAAGTTCAGCAGCCATGCTCGTAAAAATGCCCACATGCGCACCAACATCCACCACCGTTGCGCCCGGTTCCAGCTTAATTCCATGCTTGAAATACCATTGGCAATCTTCATAAATTGCCAGGGCTTCTGCCGCATTCGGACATTGCAACTGCACCTGATTTGGCAGGGTAGCCGTCGCGATTTTCATCACTGCTGTCATGGCTAGTTGATCAACGGGTTATCGACAATTCATGATCTGAATTTAGAATTCAAAATTCAAGATTGAAAGTTCAAAATCCAGATTCAGATTTAGGCTTCAGATTCAGGCTTCAGTACAACGATTTTCGACTTCACGGATGACGAGCATTTGGGCTTGCTTTTCAGTGGTGGCGCTGGAGGATTGATGGTGAAGGATTGGTGTTTTAGCTGGATTTTGGCAGCGCGGTTTCCGCAAAACCCGTGGCGATCGGGCGGTGGCCAAGCAGGATCTTGAGCTGATTAGCCACCGATTGGCCAGCCGCCCCCGCGAGCAACCCGAAGTGATCGCTCGCAATGTCGTGGGTGGTGATGGAGGTTTGGAGCAGGGTTTGCCAGATGGCGGGGGAGTCGGCCAGGTCTACCTGAATGGCCGGCAGGGCCAGGGGATTGTCGGCCGCCGTGAAGCCCAAGGTGCTGCGGAACAGGGTGACCCGCGCCCGACAGGCAAAGGGTTCGGGGTGATAGGCGCTGAGGAGGCGATCGTGCCGAGCGGCCAACCGCAGATTTTTGTCTAGGAGTCGCCGCAGTTGCTCTGGGCGCAGGGGCGAACAGGCCGCCAGGTGATCGGTCATCAGGCTCGCGTAGTCCGCTGGGGCGACGGTTTGGAAATCGTCGAGACTCAGGGGGCGAGAACCACGCCAGCGGTGAACCAGCAGGTTGGTGATCAACAGGGGAGCAAAGGCCGGATCGACGATCGCGGGGTGCTCCTTGATCGATCGCAAGTCTTCGGAGTCGGGCGCATAGGTATCCAGCAGGATCAGATCGGTGACGGACTGGCCCCGCTGCTCCAGCAGGCGACACATTTCCACGGCTACCGTTCCACCGAATGAGTATCCCCCCAAGCGATAGTCGATCGCGGGGTGAAAGGTTTCAATCAGTGACAGGTAATGTGCGGCCATCGCCGTGATGCTCTCTTGGGGCACGGATTCATTGGCTTCAATGCCCATCAGGGGGAAATCTGGCCCCAGGGATTGGCTGAGGGACTGGAGCCAGTTGGTATCTCCCGGCGCACCGTGGATCCAGAAGGAAGCGGGCTGGGAACCTTGGTCGTGGAACACCATCAGGGGGCTGGCTCCGACGGGCGCGACCGGCGCAGGTGGGGAGCCAAGAGCCACTTGCAGTTGCGCCAAGGTGGGGTGCGCCAAGAACAGATTGGCGGGCAACGATCGCCCCCATAGCCGTTCAAGGGATCGCCGCAAATCCGCTTGCACCAAGGAATCGACCCCCACGGTGCTCAGATCGGTGTCTTCGGTAAGCAACGTCGGATCCAGGCCCAGGGTCTGGCTGAGGAGCGATCGAAGGGTGGCCATGGCAGTGGGAGCGGGAGTGGCCAAACCGGCGGGGGTCACCAGGCCAGCGGACAACGCCGTGGAAACCGCTGCCGAGACCACCTCCGAAACCGCCTCCGAAACCGCTTCAGCCCCCGTTGCTGCAACCGCACTGGGCGATCGGGGAATCCAATGGCGGGTTTGGCTAAAGGGATAGCCGGGGAGGGAGACTTTTTGGGGAGGAATGGGGCGATCGCTGGCCTGGGCGATCGCGCTGAGTTCCGCCTGACCGGCTTGCCAGGCTTGGGCCAATTGCGCGAGGGGCGATGTTTCAATCAGCTCCCCGATCGGCCATTGCCCCTGTGCCAGCCAGGTTTGCATCTGCTCAAACAGGGTCGGGTAATCGGGGGCCACAAAGGCCACCCGCTGGGCCAAGGCCTCCCGGCCGGTTTGCAGCGTATGGGCAACATCGGCCAAAGCATAGCGCTCGCCTTCGTTTTGCAAGGCATCGCGCAGGGCCGCCACCGCAGTCCGGAGGGCTTGGGGTGTTTTGGCAGACAGGGGAATCACTTCCGGCTGCGGCTCGGCCAGGGCCGGCGCGGGGGTGGCCGCCGAATCCAAGACGCGCTCTAGCAACAGATGGCAATTGGCACCACCAAAGCCAAAGCTACTGACCCCAGCCCGCAACACCGCTTGCCCGGAGGGGTCGATCGCCGGTTCCCAGGGCTGCGGGGCGATCGGGATTTGGAACCCACCGCGCTCCAGATGCAGCAACGGATTCAGGGATTGTTGATGGAGCGTGGGCGGAATTTGGCGGTGTTGCATCGCCAGCACCACCTTCAGCAGCCCCGCAATGCCGGAAGCCGGTTCCAGGTGGCCGATATTGGTTTTGACCGATCCCAACCAACGGCGGGGAGCTGGTCGATCGGCTCCCTCGGGCGTGGTGGGGCCCGTCAGCCGACCAAAGGCCTCCGTAAGGGCATCCACCTCGATCGGGTCTCCCAGGGCCGTCCCCGTGCCGTGGGTTTCAATCAAGGTAATGGAAGCCGGATCCACCGCCGCCTGCTGATACACCTGGGCGATCAAGTCAGCCTGGGCCTGAGGGTTCGGAGCCGTCAGGGACATGCCATGGCCACCATGGTTCACCCCAGAAGCCCGAATTACGCCGTAGATATGATCGCGATCGGCCCGAGCTTGGGCTAACGATTTGAGGCAGACCACGCCCACGCCTTCGCCCTTCACATAGCCATTGGCCCGCGCATCAAAGGTGTAGCAGCGTCCCTCCGGCGACAAAACCCCCATCCGCGCCGCCATCATCACGGCGGTGGGGGACAGGAGCAAATGCACACCCCCCGCGATCGCCAAGGGGGCCTCACCGGAGCGGATGGCCTGCACCGCCCGATGCACAGCCACCAGGGAGCTAGAGCAAGCGGTGTCAATAATTTCGCTGGGGCCGCGCAGATCCAGCAGATAGGACAGCCGGTTGGCAATCATGGCGTGGGCGTTAC
Organism: Limnothrix sp. FACHB-406; assembly: GCF_014698235.1. Lineage (NCBI taxonomy): Bacteria > Bacillati > Cyanobacteriota > Cyanophyceae > Pseudanabaenales > Pseudanabaenaceae > Limnothrix > Limnothrix sp. FACHB-406. The sequence goes on from NZ_JACJSP010000018.1 coordinate 6,847, forward strand.
CCGTGGCCACCTGAGGGCCCGCGTCGGGGCCAAACCGCTCCACATATTCATTCATCTGCACCCCCACAAACACGGCGGTACGGCTGCCGGCCAAGGAAGAGGGCCGAATGCCCGCATCTTCCAAGGCGTGCCAGGCCTGCTGCAAAAACAGCCGATGTTGGGGATCCATCTGCTCCGCTTCCCGGGGAGAAATCCCAAAAAATAGCGGGTCGAAGGTGGCCACCTCCGTCAGAAACCCACCCCAGCGGGCAGCCTCTTCCCGGCCAGTCCCGGTCAGTTGGGCAGCGCAGTCCCGCCAATCCCAACGCTCCGGCGGGGTTTCCACAATCAGATCCTTGCCCGCTGCCAGGTTTTGCCAAAAGTCCTGCAAGCTCGGAGAACCGGGAAACAGGCCGCTGATGCCAATGATGGCCACGCCGGAGTCTTGATCGGGCAAGGCCGACGTGACGGGCCCGGCGGGCGCTGGGGGCGTGGCGACCACGGCATTTTCATCACTCAGCGCCGCCCCATCAACCTCGGGGGGAACCAAAACCGCCGCGATCGCGCTGGCATAGTCTGTTTGCAGATGTTCAGCCAAGGTAGCCAAGGTTCCCACCCGAAAGAAGAGGGAAGGACTCAGATCGATCGCGTAGCGCCGGTTAATGCGCGTGGCAAATTCCCGCAGCAACATCGAATCAAACCCGTACTCACTGAAGGGAGTCTGGGGCTGGAGTTTGTGGGGGGCGATCGCCAAAACAGCTCCCGCCATCTCGGCCAATTCTTGGGTTAATGGCTCGGTGATTAATGGGTTGGTGGTTAATGGCTCGGTGGTTAATGAATCGGTTAAATCACGGGTGACCCGAGCAGCCGTGGGTGGGGCGATCACCGGGGCCTTCTGTTCAGCGATCGTTGCCGCGATCGGGGGTGGCGTGGTCGCTGCCGGAACCACCCCGGGCAACCAAGGACGCAACAACCGTTCCAGGGCGGGCGGCTCCCCATCGCAAATCACCACCCGGGTATGTTCCGAGGCCAATAACCCCGCCAAGACTTGCAGGGCAGCGGATGTTTGCAGGAGTCGCAGCCCCGTGGCCGCGAGATAGAGATCTTGGGACTGGGGATCGAGGGTCATGCCACCTTCGGCCCACAGGGGCCAAGCGATCGCCACGCCGCCGTTGGCCTCCGCGATCGCATCAAGATAGCGATTGGCGCAGGCATAGTTACAACTGCCCAAGTCCCCCGCCACCGCCGCCAGGGATGAAAACAGAATCCGCAACGAGAGTGACGACCAATCCAGAACGGTTTGGAGCACCTGAGTGCCCAGGATTTTGGGACGCAACGCCGCCGCAAACTCCGGCCAACTGAGGGATCCCAAGGCCGCCTGCCCCTGAAGACCCGCACAGTGAACCAAGCCCTCGATCGCCCCCCATTCCGTGGTCACATGGGCCACCATCACTTCCATGCTGATCAGATCCGTGAGATCCACCGCGTAGTAGCGTGCTTCACCACCGGCCCGACGAATGGCGGCCAACTGCGCCTCGATCGCCGGAGAGAGGGGCGATCGCCCGGTCAGCACCAATCGCGCTTGATGGTGTCTGGCTAAATACAGCGCCACCTGAGATCCCAGGGCCCCGGCCCCGCCGGTCACCAAAATGACGCTGCGAGGGCGCAAGGTCACCGCAGGCGTAGCGGCAGCCTCCCAGGCCACCCAGTCTTCGCCGTAGCGTTTCCCCAGACGATAGAGAATGTCCGCATCCATCCAGGGGGTCTGCACCTCATCGGTCAGAATCCCAGCCCAATCCTTGGCCGCCGCTTCCACACGAATGGTGCGCAACCGCAGTCGAGCACAGGCGGCCGTGAGCGATCGCCGGAAGCCACCCACCGCCACACGGCCCGGCACATCGCCCCCCGCCCCGGAAAACACATAGTGAATATCCAAGGGTTCAGATTGGGTTTGCAGCAGGGCTTGACTGAGCAAGAACATGCGGTGCAAAGGCGTTTGCTGTAAATCCCGGTTCGATCGGGAATCCGCAGCCAACTCCGTGAGATCCCAGGCTTGGATCAGGCATTGCACGGGCGGACAGACCGCCAACAGCCGGATATAGTGCTCGGCCGCATGGGGATCGATCCGAAAATCCATGGGCAAGGGGTCGGCAGCCAACGGCTCAAAGGGCCCTGACCCTGGCAACACCCCAATCACCACCCGGGGAGCCAGGCGATCGCGCACCGCTTGCAACACCTCTGGATTGGGGGCAAAGAACAGCACCGCCGCCGCCGAGGCACAACGCTCCAAGGGAGCCGATCGCCAAATGGGATAGAACCGGTGGGGCAGTGGGGTCAAGGGCGCGGGAGTTGGCTCCGCTGGCAGGGCCAGCCAGTGCCGCTCCGGCTCAAAGGAATAACCCGGCAGGGGCACAGGATTCCCCGATCCCTCCCAAGGGGGCAGCGGGCCGCCTGCCAACCAAGCTTGGGCCGCGGCGGGAAGGGCATTGGCAAGCGCACCGATCGACCATCGTTTCAGGGCTTGGATTGCCGCTGACACCGAATCGGCCATGACCGCCGCCCGGCACTCCATGGGCACACGGCCCCGGTGGAGCGTGGCCGCCACATCCGCCAAGGCCAACGTTGCGCCATGGGTTTCCAGATACTGAGCCAGGTTCCGCACTTGCCGTTCCAAGGCGGCAGGATGACGGGCCGACAGGGTCAACAGCAAGGGAACCTGGGGCCGATCGCCCGAGGCAGGAGCCACGGTGGCGGGGGTTGGCTCATAGCTGGCCAAAATCACATGCACATTCGTGCCCCCCGCCCCAAAGGAACTGATGCCGGCCCGACGCTCACCCACCCAGGGCGATCGCGCCGTTTGCAACACAAAGGGACTGTGGCTGAAGTCCAGGACTGGGTTAGGCGGTGTGCAATGGAGCGTGGGCACAAGGGTTTGGTGACGCATCTGCAACGCCACTTTGATCACCCCCGCCACCCCCGCAGCGGCTTCCAAATGGCCAATGTTGGACTTCACCGATCCCAGCGCACAGAAGTGCGATTGATCCGTGTAGCGGCGAAAGGCCTTGTCTAGGCCCCGCAATTCCAAAGGATCCCCCACGGTCGTTCCCGTGCCATGGGCTTCCAAATAGCTCAAGGTGGCCGGAGAAATGCCCGCATCCTGTAGGGCCAGCTCAATCAGTTCCGCTTGGGCCTCGGGATTGGGAACCGTGTAGCCCGTGGTCAGGCCATCTTGATTGATGGCGCTACCGAGAATCACCGCCTCAATTCGATCGCCGTCGGCCTCCGCCAACGACAGGGGCTTCAGCAACACCGCTCCCACCCCTTCGCCGGGCACAAACCCATTGGCCCCCTGGCCAAAGCTATGGCAGCGACCATCGGCCGCCAGGAAGCCCAAACCGCTCAGGGCAATGTATTTGGAAGGATGCAACAGCAGATTCACCCCACCAGCGATCGCCACGGCACATTCACCCCGCCGCAAGGACTGGACAGCCAAGTGAATGGCCGCCAAGGACGAAGAGCAGGCCGTATCCACCGCCAAGCTGGGGCCCTTGCAATCCAAAAACCAGGACACCCGGTTGGCCACGGACCAATAGGAGGAGGATCCGAGAATTTGGTTACTGCGCAACCATTCCTGGGCCGAGAGCAACTGATAACTGCCCCAGGTGATGCCCACAAAAACGCCCACCCGACGCGGGGAGCCATCGGCCGCCTGACGCAGGCGATCGGGGGTGTAGCCCGCATTTTCGAGGGTGTGCCAGGCGGTTTGCAGAAACAGCCGCTCTTGGGGATCCATGGAAACCGCTTCTCGGGGGGAAATCCGGAAAAACAGGGGATCGAATTGATCAACCCCATCCAGAAACCCACCCCAACGGCAGACGCATTGGCTAGCGTATTGGTCAGGATTCCAGCGGCTGGCGGGCACTTCGGTAATGCAATCTGCGCCCGCCGCCAGGTTGTCCCAAAAGTCCTCCAGGGTGTTGGCTCCGGGGAAGCGTCCGGCCATGCCAATGATGGCGATCGGTTCCTGGGGATTGAAGCGGCGCGATCGGGGGGTTTGGGCTAAATCTCCCGGGCGATCGGACAGGGGTGGGGTGCAGGTTGGTTCCACCACCGAGATTTCCGCCCCGGGGGATTGCTTCCCAGAAACCTCCACCAACCCCAAAGGGGACACCAGGGAATCAGTTGGTTTCGGTGTCGGTTCCGGTGTCGGTTGGGGTGCAGGTTCTGGGGGTTCCGCCGCTTGGTTCGATCGCAAATACGGGGTCAGGGCGGCCACGGTGGGATTTTCAAACAGCAGTGCTGAATTGAAAGCCCGGTCTGAGGGCTGCTTTTGAATGGCTTCACCCAGGCGCGCCAATTGCAGCGAATCAAACCCCAATTCTCCCAGTCGGGCTTGGGGGTCAATTTCTTCGGGCCGCAAACCCAGCAGGTCAGAAATGATCGATCGCAAAACGGGCAGGGTATCCGGAGCCGCAGCCTGAGCAGCCTGGGGAGCCGCAGGCATCGGATTGGCGACCAGGGGCCGAGCTGCCTGAGCTGGTGTTGCGGAGGGGGCTGGGGAGCTGCTTTGGAAGCGGCCCTGAAGAAACGCTTGGAATTTTTCCGGCTCCCCCGGGGCGATCGCCACTTGGGGATGGGGTTGGCGGATGGCCCAATGGATCAGTTCCAGTCCCTGAGCGGGGGTTAGGGGTTGCAGTCCCGCCATGTCCGCCATCCAAGCCTGGGAAACCTCTGTCAAGGCCATGCCGCCCCCTTGCCAGAAAGGCAGATTGAGGGTGCGACTCACGCCCGATCGCTGTTGCCGTTGCCGCTGGGTTTCCCGTTGCTGAATCCAAGCATCCAAGAACGCATTGGCGGCGGCATAATCGCCCTGACCCGGGGCCCCCATCAGGGCACTGAGGGAAGACAAGCACAGGAAGAAGTCCAGCGGATCCTGGCGCGTGAGGTAATCGAGATAAACGGTTCCTTGCACCTTGGGCCGCAAGACTCGCCCGAAGGTGGGCCGGTCTTTGTGGATCAGAAGCGCATCTTCAATCAGGCCGGCGGCATGGATCACACCGCGCAGGGGCCGGCCCGTTTGGCGAGCAGCGTTGACCACGGCGATCGCCCCGTCCCAGTCGCCCACATCGGCCGCCACGTAGGTGATTTGGGCCCCTTGGGCCCGCCAGGCTTCCAGGCGCGCGGTTTTGCGATCGTCTAGGGGCGATCGACCCACCAGCACCAACGACACCGGAGCCGAGCCGATCGCGTCTTCCACCAACTGTTGGCCAATGGCCCCCAAACCGCCAGTGAGGATATAGCAGCCGCCCCCTTGCCAGAGACCGGACGGGGCTGGGTTCCCTGGCGCGATCGCGGGATCCAACAACTGCCAGGTGCGCACCTGAGATCCCGTTGCTTGGAACTGAAGATGATTCAGTTCTGGACGCTGCCACAGCAGGGCGATCGCCCGCAGCAGGTCTCGGGAAGGATGGTTCAGCTCCGTCACCCCCGACAGCACCGCCGGCCGCAATCGGGTGGTTTCCTGGCCCACGGCGGCACAGAAGGCCGCCGCCGCCGCCGTCCAGGGAGCGGCCGGGTCATCTCCCAAATAAATCCAGGACACCGGACTAGGGATGGTTTCGGGCGATCGCAACAGGGCCCGGCATCCGTAGAACAGGGGATAGAGCGTTTGGGTCAGGCCCTGGCGGATCGCCTGCGGGGGCGCATCACCCGGGGCCGCCGTTGCCACCCCCCGGATCAACACATGGGTGGGCGCGAGGCCTTGATGGGCCAAATGAGCCAGCAGTTCGCCAAAGTCCGATTCCCGCGAGCTGTTCAATCGGTAGCGATCGCCCGGTAGCGGTTCAAAGGCCAAGCCCGGGAGCACCTGAATCACCCGCTGGAACCGGCAGCAATCGGGATGGGCCTGCACCGCAGCGGCCATGGCCGCTCCCTCGGCTTCGGGGCCAATCCAGAGGAGCACTTCACCAACCACGGGAGCGGCCACAGTTCCCGGAGCGGCTTCCGGGGCGATCGCCCGCCAATCGGGAATCAAAACCCCTACCGCTCCCTGGGTCGAGGGCGGCTCTTTTGTCGAGGGTAAATCGGCAGAACGGGCTGGGGAACTCGCCGGGAGCGGCTCCACTCGGCCGGTGTTGAGCGAAGCGGTCACGGGTTGGGCCGGCCGGGGAAACCAACAGGGGCGCAACTCAAACGGATAGGGCGGCAGGGTGACGCGGCGGGGTTTGGGCCCCAGCCACAGGGCTTCCCAATCCACCTCGGCTCCTTGAACCCAGGCGGTGGCCAGGGCAAGGGGGGAATCGGGCCGGGTGCGAATCACTCGATCGTCTGGCCCGCAACGCCCCACCAATCCTTGGGCGATCGGCCCGTCGGCCAAAAAGGCTTCCCATTGGCTCAACAGGTCATTGAGATTTTTGGCCACCACGGCCAAGCGATAGGGCAGGGCAACGCGCCCGGTTTGCAGCGTCCAAACCAGCGCCACCCAATCGATCGGGGCTTCCGTTGCGAAGAGTCCTGGGGCTGGGTTAGTGGTGGAGTCTGGCTGGGGGGAGTTTTGAGCTTGAATCAGCACCGATCGCAGTTGGCGCACCCAAGCTGCGAGTCGTTCCCGATCGAGGGCCGAAACCGGCACCACGTATTCTTCCTCCGACACCCTCAGCCCATCCGCAGTGACCGGGGCCACCGCTGGATTGAATGAATCAACGGCAGGGCGATCGAAGCCGTTGCGTTCAGTTCCCCCGTAATGCAAGTCTCCCGCACTCGATCCGTTGCGATCGATCCCTGGGCGATCCCACAGGGTTTGGGCCCTGGCCGGGTCGGGATTCGATCCCGATCGCCACGATTCCGATCGATATTCCTCCACAATCAGGTGCGCATTCACCCCACCGGCCCCAAAGGAGCTGATACCCGCCCGCCGAGGCAGGCCGGGCCAAGCTTGCCAAGGCGTGGCCTGGGTTTGCACCCGCACCGGGGCTTGGTCAAAGGCAATATGGGGATTCGGATCGGTGGCATACAACGAGGGAGCCAACTGGCCATGGCGCATCTGGAGCAGCACTTTGGTGAGTCCCGCAATGCCCGCCGCCGCCTCCAGGTGGCCAATGTTGGCCTTCAACGACCCGATCGCGCAGTAGGGCTGGTCATGGGTCCCGAGGGCTTCGGTTAGCCCCGCCACCTCGATCGGGTCTCCCAAGGTCGTGCCTGTGCCGTGGGCTTCGATGTAGGACAAGCTATGCGGATCCACCATTGCATCCTGAAGCGCCGATCGAATCACCGCCGCCTGGGCCGTGGGGTTGGGCACGGTGTAGCCCGACACCTTGCCGCCACTGTTGACCGCCGAACCGCGAATGACTCCCCAGATTCGATCGCCATCCCGCTCTGCGTCGGCCAGGGGTTTGAGCACCACCACGCCCACCCCTTCGCCGGGAACCATGCCCGATGCCCCGGCCCCAAAGGGACGGCAAACCCCATCATTCGCCAACATCTTCAGCCGATGCAGGGCCAGCAGATGCCGAGGATGCAAAATCAGATTCACCCCACCGGCCAAGGCCGCCCGGCATTCTCCCCGCCGCAGACTTTGCACCGCCAGATGAATGGCCACCAGGGAGGAGGAGCAAGCCGTATCCACGGCCAAGCTGGGGCCTTGGAAATTGCAAAAATAGGAAAAGCGATTGGCGATCGAGGACGGGGAAGCACCGGTCAGCACAAAATCACCTTGCAGCGCAGCCTCGGCGGCCAGGAGCTGATATTCGCCATACATCACCCCCGCAAACACCCCAACGGCTCGCTGGGCGGCCGGATCGGGCGATCGCACCAGGGTACTGGGGGTTAAGCCCGCGTCTTCCAGCGCGGCCCAGGCCACTTCCATAAACAACCGCTCTTGGGGATCAATCCCGGCCGCTTCCACGGGCGAAATGCCAAAAAAGCGTGGGTCAAAGGTATCGATCGCCCCTAACCAGCCCGCCCGCCGCGCCGTGGGATGCCCGGTTAATTCAAATTCGGGCGACTCAAATTCACGACCGGGCGGCGGTTCACTAATCGCATCGCGTCCGGTGATCAGGGTTTCCCAAAAGGCCGCCAAGTCCGGACTGCCCGGGTAACGACCCGCTAACCCCACAATGGCGATCGCCCCATCATCCACAGCCAGGTTCGTCGGGGCCATCGATCGATCTTGACTAGGGCCCTGGCTCGATCGGCTCGTGGGCCCTGGGGCGATCGGCTCCGCAACCGGCTGGTCACCGCCCGCCAATCCCGGTGCGGGTGTGGTGGGGGTCAGCGATGTTGTTGGGGCTGAGATGGTTGAAGTTGAAGTTGAAGTTGAGGCTGAAGTGGTCGATCGGGGCGCAGATGTCAGTGGTGCTGGAACCGGTGCGGGCGGCAACCCTGGGGAGGGCGCTGGCAGTTCCCCAGAAGACCCAGGGGCAGCCACAACCGACGGAGCCGCCGGCCGAGCCGCCGCCACCAAAGCAGCGATCGCCTCAGGCTTATTCGCCTCCAACCATTGGGTCAATGCATCCAGCGAAGGGCATTGGAACAGCAGCGTTTGGGGCAGCAGGCCAAAGGTTTGCTCTAAGGCGCGAATCAACTCCAAGGTCACCAACGAGTCCACCCCATAGGTCTCGAAGTTGGCTTGGCGCGATAGGGTTGTGCCCTCTAGGCGCAACACTTGCCCAAACACCTGCCGTAAATGGGCCAACACCACCGTTCGGGAATCCCCTTCGGCCAGGGTGGGAGCCGCCACCGCCGATGAGGGTGCAGCGGCCGGAACCGATGGCGGAACCGGCCGATCGGGAACCATGGGGGCCCCTTGGGGAGCCGTCGCCACCGTGGGGCACTCAATCCAACCATCGCTCGCCCCCAGAATGATCGTCTCGATCGGCAAGCCCGCATCGGGCCGGGCAGGACTCGCCAGGTGAATGGATTGGAACCCGGCCGCCCGCAACAGGGCTTCCCACTGGGCGGGACTCAGGAGCGGCGCGTGGGGCAAGCGCCAATCCCCATCCCCAAACAGCCACCAGCCCTCCGTGAGTCCAAAGGTCAAGGTAACAAAGTCTTGAACCCGGGTTCCTTCATTGAGCACCAACAGGCCGTGGCGCTTCAGCAGCCGTTTCGCCTCACGCACGGAAGCGGTCACACTCTCCGTGGCATGGAGCACATTGGCCGCCAACACCAGGTCATAGCTACCGGGTGCAAAGGACTGGGCCGCCACATCTTGGGCAATATTCAACACCCGAAATTCACAGAAGGAGCGGCCTTGGGCCAAGGTCTGCTGGGCTTGGTGTACCAGGGTGGGCGAAATATCGGTGAAGGTGTAATGAACGCTGGCTGCATGGGGATCCAAGGCTTTCAGCACCGCAAAACTGGTTCCCCCCGTGCCGCCACCAATCTCCAAAATGCGGAAGGGCTGTTGGGGCGTGGGCTGGGCGGCCACCACCGCCGCGGCCACCGTGGCGGCGGTCAAGTCGTTGTAGTAATCCATCAGGGGATTGCCGCGATAGATCCCTTCCACCTGGGCAGCGGATCCGCGAGGAAAGAGAATCTCGAGCGGATCGCAGGCCCCGCGCAGGATGTCGCCATAGCGTTCTAAGCAGCGATCGAGCAGGGTCAGACAAGGATCAATGCCCACGTAGCGCGATCGCAGTCGATCGGCTTCGGCGGAGCTGTTGGCAATCCGGCGATCCATCTCCGGCGTGAGGCACAGGGGCGTTAAGCCCAACCCATCACCCTGTTCCGCCAAAAATCCGGCCCGGATCAGCAAGTCATCCAAGGCCCAGAGCAGGCGTTCATAACGGGGCTGCACTGCCAGTTGCGTCATCACCGATCGGACAGACCAGCGATCGGCTGCCGATCGCAGCACCCCCAGTTGGCGCAGGGTAGCCAGCAGTCGTCCATGGGCATGGGCCTCAAGCTGCTGGAAGGCCTCGATCGACTCAGGCGCGATCGGGCGTTCTTGCACAAACCGAGCCATGGCCTGGGCCGCCGCCGGGAGCATGGGCGGGGCGATCGCCCCTGCCGGTTCCGTGGTCCAGCCCGTTAGCTGCAACTGATCCAAAATTTCCGGCGCAACCAGCATGGGCAAACATTGGCGCACTTCCCAACGCAACAACCGCGCCAGGGTTTCCACCCCTTCGGCGGTGTTGATGCCCAAAATGCCCTGCTTTTCAATGCGTCGGCTATAGAACTCCGTGGCCACAATGCCCGTTTCGCGCCAGTAGCCCCAGTTAATGATCTGGATCCGCGGCCCCGTGGGCGGCAGCGCCAAGGCAAAGGCATCTTGGAAGGTGCAACCGGCCGCGTAGTTACTTTGCCCCGCATTCCCCATCAAGGCATTGGCCGACGAGAAGAAGATCAGAAAATCCAGGGGTTGTTGGCGAGTCAGTTCCACCAGCAGCCAACTGCCCGCCACCTTGGGAGCCAGGGCCGCTTGCAGGGCCGCCGGGGTCATGGTGCGCAGGCTGGCATCTTGCAACACCAGGGCGGAATGAATCACCCCTCGCAGGGGCCCCCAGGTTTGCTGAATCTCTTGGATCAGACCGGCCATGGCGACGGGATCCGCCACATCGACCGCTCGGTATTGGGCGATCGCCCCCAAAGCCGTGAGTTCCCGCAGTTGGGCGGCTCGCCCTTCGGTGAGAGGGCGGCGACCCGTCAAAATCAATTTGACCCCGGTGATTGCCGCCAGACATTTGGCCGCTTCGTAGCCAATGCCGGTCATGCCACCCACGATCAGGTAGCAGCCACCGGGATGAATCGGCAACGGCCGCGGATCTGGCGGCAAGGCCATGGGCTGAATCGCCCGCCGCAGCCGACGTGTTCCCCGATAGGCCAGCTCCAACCCCGGTTCCGCCGCTGGTTCCGTGGCAATTCGGCGGGCCAGGTGGGCGAATGGGTTCGTTAGATCAGTGAGATCAAGGCGATCGATTGGCTCAACCAGCTCCAGATCCACCCGGCTGAGATCCAAACAGGTCACCGCCAGATCCGTGAATTCCCGGGACAGGGCCTTGGTGAAGCCAATTACCGTGGCTTGCCAGGGCTGAATCGGCCCGACTCCCACGGCTTGGGCATCTTGGGTGATCACCCGCAGCCGCGCTCCCGATCGCCACAGTCGATGCCGATCGAGACCTTGGATCAGATGAAACAGGCTGACCACCCCTTGATCTTGCAGGGCCGTCAGTTCCGCAAGGCTAGCGGGCGCGATCCGACTCCCCGCCGCCAGGAAATAGATCGTTTCCAAGGGGGGGAGTTGCGGCCAAATCGGCTCCCAATCGCTGGCCGCCGCGCCCACTTGCCAATGGTTCGGGCCCAGGGATTGGCGGGATCCCGCAAGCTGCACTTGATAGGTCGGAGCCGAGGGGTGCTGTGCTTGCAAGGCCGCTGCCAAGGGCCGATCGCCCGGTGCATAAACCATTAACACCGCCCCGGGTCCGGGGGCGATCGGCTCTGGCCAAGGGGTTTCTTGCCAAACGGGCCGGTAGCAGGGCACGGCTTCCACGGCACTGGCTGGGGCCGTCGGGGAACCGGCCAGGGCGATCGCCCCCTCTGAACCGAGGGCCACAGGTGCGCCGTTGTGGGCAGGAACCGGCCCAGCTCCCACGGGCAGCCCCGATCGGGACAGGCCCTGACCATAGCCCCCCGGAACCAAAGGCGGAATTCCAGGATGGCCATTGGGCGATGTGCCCAGCAAGCTGCCTTCCGTGCGCAAGGGACGGAGGGTAAAGGTGTTGATGCGGATCAAGTCCTCGCCCGCCAGGTTTGTGATCCGTAAATCAAAGGAATATTCCGAGATGGGTGCTTGCGAAGGCCGCACATAAACCCAGCAATCCTCCGTCAGGGGTTGCAGGATCTGTAAGGTGGCGATCGAAGCCGGCAGCAGCAGGGGCAAATCCGCCGCCCGAGGAGCCAACAGACCCATCACGCATTGCAACGCCCCATCCAGCAACGAGGGGTGCAGCGCCATCCGAGGCAACCAGGCCAATTCTGAGGCGGGCGCTTTCAGCTTGCCCAGGGCCTCAAAGGGGCCGGCCCACAATTGCTCAACGGTGCGATACAGCGGACCGTGAACCACATCGCGGCCATCCACCAGGTCGTAGAACGCCTTTTGCGTCCAAGCGCTGCCACAACGTCGTTGCACGGCATCGGGATCGAGTCTGGGGGTTTCCGAGGGTGATGGAGCGCTGGGGGTAGAGATCCAAACGGCGGTGGCACAGGGGCGATCGGGCGATGCCGTGACCCCGCTGGGATCTGTCTCCATGCTGGCTTGCAATTGCAGCAGCAACCGCGAATCCTGGGTTTGCCATTGGGGAACCAACGCCATGCCCGCCTGCACCGGGTGCAACCAACCGATATCCCGCAGCTCCCCGATCGGATGGCCCGCCGCCTGGCCGGCTTCCAGCATCTGTTGCAAAATCGCTGCACCAGGTAAGACGGCGGTGCCTTGCACATGATGCTGACTCATCCAAAAGGTGAGATCGCGGGTGGGGGTTGGGGCCGGAGATAGGGCTGAGGGGGTGGGCTGGGGCGACCGTTGCACCCAGTAGCGGGTGCGATCGAACGGATAGCGCGGCAAATCCACCAACCGGCCCGGCTGCGGGTAAAGCGCCGTCAGATCCGACAGGGTTCCCGCCACAAACTCCGCCGCCAAAGACAACAGGAAGGGGCGATCGCTCCGGCCGCTTTGGAGCAGTTGAGCCACCTGGGCCCGCTGGTTGTCGCTCAGTGCGCCATCGGGCGTGAGGATCGGATCGTCCGACGGGGTAATCAACCAGGACTGAGCCGGTATGGCTTCCGGGGCGATCGCCCGAGGCGTAATCACCAACAGGGCCTGGTGAATCTGTCGCAGGTTGGCCAGTTGTTCATCCCAACTGCTGGCCACCCAAGCCGCCCGCACCGCCAAATGGCTGCGCTTGGTGGCCAGGGTCACGGCCAAATCCGCCAGGGGCAGCGGCTCTTGGCTGGTCAGGTGCTGGAGCAAATCCGCCACCCGTTGTCGCAATTGGGCCCGATCGCGCGCCGACAGCACCAACAGATATTCCGGGCGGGCGGGCAGGGCAGGCGCGGCCACCTCGGGAGCCGCCGCCAAGACCATGTGGCAGTTCGCCCCATTCGCCCCAAAGGAGCTGATGGCGGCTAGGCGCGGGGTCTGAGTCCAAGGGCTGCCGTAGGGATCCAACCGCAGGGGGCTGGCATCCAGTTGGATATGGCCATTCAGACCGGTGGAGAGGGGGCAAGGGGGCAACGATCGATGCTTCAGGGCCAACACCACCTTCAACAGGGAAGCAATCCCGGCGGCGGTCAAGGAATGACCAATCACCCCTTTCACGGAGCCGATCGGGATGGAAGCGGGGGGCAGATCAGCGGCACGGAGGGCATCGCTCAGGGCATGGAGTTCGATCGGATCGCCCAAGGGCGTGCCCGTGCCATGGGTTTCCACATAGCCGATCGATCGGGGATCCAGGCCAAACCGCTGATAGACCTCCTGAATGAGGGTGGTTTGGGCCGGGCCGCTGGGGGCCGTGAGGCTGCTGGTTTTGCCATCCTGATTGGTGCCTGACCCTTGAATCACCGCATGGATCCGATCGCCATCGGCCAAGGCCCGATCCAGGGGTTTCAAAATCACAACCCCCACCCCTTCGCTGATCACAATGCCATCGGCGCTGTGGTCAAAGGGTTTGCAGGTTCCCGTGGGCGACAGCATTCCCACCTTGCCCAGCAGCAGGTGCAGCCGAGGCGTGGCCAACACGCTCACCCCACCCGCAATCGCCAAGTCGCAATGGCCCTGCTCGATACTTTCGCAGGCGGTATGCACCGCAATTAGGGACGAAGAACAGGCCGAGTCGATCGCCAGGGTCGGCCCCTTCAGGTTCAACCAGTAGGCAATGCGTGCTGGCAACATGGCCCCCGCGTTACCCGTGAAGGTGTAGCCATCCACCGGTAGCCCCGATGCCAGCAACAGTTCCCAATAGTCGCCGCTCGATGCGCCCACAAACACGCCCGTGCGGCTGCCATCCAAGCGCTGCTGCGGATAGCCCGCATCCTCCAGGGCGGCCCAGGTTTCCATCAGCAACAGGCGCTGCTGCGGATCCATAAACTCCGCTTCCCGAGGCGAAATTTGGAACAGGGCCGGATCAAACGCCCCCACGTCATCAAGAAAGCCCCCGTGGCGGCTGGGGGTTTTGTGGGGAGCCAGTCGATCGGGATCATAGATGGCCCGCCAATCCCAGCGATCGGGCGGCACTTCACCGACCACCGGCTGGCCCCGTTGGATCACCTGCCAAAATTCCGCCAAATTCCGGGCCCCGGGAAACTGGCCGGCCATGCCAATGATCGCAATTTGCCGACCGGGGGGCTTGGTTCCAGGCGAGGACACCGGGGGCGCGGCCGCTTGGGGCAAGGGCGCGGCCTCGGGAGCGGGAGCCGTCCCGATCGGCGGTGTGGTGGGCCGTCGCCAATCGGGAAAGGCTTGCTCAATGTGGCGGGCCAATTGCTGCCCGGTGGGGTAGTTGAACAGATCCGTCGATCGCAACTCAATGGCCAATTCAGCATTAAGCAACTTGGCTAGCTCGATCGCCACGATCGAATCAACCCCCAAATCGGCAAAGGGACGCTTGGGATCCAGGCGATCGGCCGGCACATTCAGATAATTCGCCAACAATTCCACAACCCGTTGCTCACAGCGATCGGGGCTACCCTGGGCCGAAACAGGCACGGCGGGCACGGGCTGGAAGGATGGTTGAGGCGCTTGATTGGCGAATTGATTGGCGAATGGGCCAGAGGCTGGGCTGGGTAATGGATCCGACACCTGATCAGTCACTCGATCGGGCGCAGGGGAAACCGCCTGGGCCGCAGACTGCGGACTACGTTGAGCCACAATCAAACTTTGCAGGTAAGTTTCGGGCGATTGGGGATGGCGCACCCCCAAGGTGCGCACCCGGGGAAAGCCTTGGGCCGCCAGGCAACGCCGCCAATTCAACGGGGTCAGCAACGGTGAGTGGGGAATGCGGTTGGGGGCATCCTCAAACAGCCACCAGCCCCGAGTTAAGCCAAAGGTGAGGGTTGCAAAAACCTCGAAGTGACAAACTTCGCTGAGAATCACCAACCCTCCAGGGGCCAGGAGCTGATGCACTTGGGCCAGGGTGTGATCAATGCGGCGCGTGGCATGGAGCACGTTGGCCGCGCAAATAATGGCAAATTGACCGGGGGCAAACCCTTGGCTGGCTAAATCCGCTTCAATGTCCAGCGGAGCATAGCGGGTGAAGGGATACTGCTCACCCCAGCGATTGCGCCCTCGGTGGACAAAGGCCGGCGACAAATCCGTAAAGTGATAGGTCACCTGGGAGCCGAGGGGAGCCAAGGCTTGCAATACCCCAGCGGTGGTCGCGCCGGTTCCCGCACCAATTTCCAGAATTTGAATCGGTGCTGAGCCGGACTGGGCCACCCGATCGCGCACGGCCGTGGCCACCGCCGTGGCCACCAACCCGTTGAAGTGATCCGCAAGGGGAGTTTCACGGTTGATTGCTTCCACCCAGGGTAAAACCTCGGGGGTGTAGAGCAAATCCGTGACGGCCAAGCGCCCGGCCAACAAATCCGGGTAATGATTCAGGCACAGTTGCAGCAGATCGAGATAGGGGCGGCAGGCTGGGCATTGGCTGCGCAGTTCTGCCTCCAAGCGCGATCGGGTGGCAGCCACTTGGGAAGCGCAACCTTCGGGGCGATCGGGATTCAGCGCCAGTTCCCCCGCCACCTCCACCAGCCATCCGGTGTTTTGAAGAATCGCCAACAGGCCCGCAAACAGCAATTGATGGTCTGGGGAAAGCTGAATCAAGGACTGCAAAGCGGCGGGGGCGATCGGGCGGTGGGCTTCTCGCAGGGCCCCCGCCTGTTGGAAGGTGGCCAACAGTCCCAACGCACCCAAATTATCCAGACGCTCAAACACCATTTCCCAACCAACGAGCGGGTCTCCCTGCTGGCTGGCTTGGGCCTCCACCCGGTGCAAGGTGCGATCGAGCCAATCCTCAATCGGTGGCTCCGGCGCGAGGGGGGCTGGTTCCGTGGGTTCGATCGGGGCCGCTGGGATCACCGGAGTGGCCAGGGTCGGAGCCACCGGGGGCGTGAGGGCGCAAATGTCTCGCTCAAAGGCGTAGGCGGGCAAGGAAATCCGCCGGCCGGGCGGCCCCTCCCAAACCTCAGACCAGGCGATCGCCGCCCCCGACAGAAACTCCCGGATCTGGGCCGCATGGGGCAAGGAGGCGGGCACGGCCGCCGGATCCCGCAGGGGCGAGGCCGTCACCAAATCCGCCGTCCACTGCACCACCAACACCGCCCGACAGTCGAAATGCTGCCGGCCAAAGGTCAGCGTCCAGGCCACATCCGCCAAGGAAGCGGCCGAATTGCGATCGGCCCAGGCGGCCAATTGGGCCAAATTACGCTCCAGGGCCGGGCGCGATTGGGCCGACACCGGAATCACCCGCCAAGGCAAGCTAAACGAACTGGTGGGCAAGGGTTCCCGGGCCGGGCCCTCTTCAATCACCACATGGGCATTCGTGCCGCTGAAGCCAAAGGCACTCAAGGCCGCCCGCCGGGGACGATCCCCCTGGCGCGGCCAGGGCTGCGGCTGTGTGGGCACATAAAACGGGGACTGCTGCCAATCAAAGGCCGGATTGGGTGTTTGCAGATGTAATGAAGCGGGCAAGGCCTCATGCTTCAAGCTCAGGAGCACTTTGATGAAGCCCGCCATCCCCGCCGCTGCCATGGCATGGCCAATGTTGCCCTTCACCGAGCCGATCGCACAGAACTGCTTAGCATCGGTCCAATGCCGAAACGCCTTCGTGAGGGCTTGCAGCTCGATCGGGTCGCCCAGTTTTGTGCCCGTGCCATGGGCTTCCACATAGCTCAGGGTGCTGGGGTCAATTTGCCCCTTGGTGTAGAGGGCCTGTTCCAGTTCCGTTTGGGCTTGGACATTGGGAGCCGTAATCCCATTGGAGCGCCCATCCTGGTTCATGCCCGAAGCCCGAATCACCCCATAGATTGGGTCGCCGTCCCGTTGGGCCTCGCTGAGGCGCTTCAACATCACCACCCCGCAACCTTCGGCCGGCACAAACCCATTGGCAGACTGGTCAAAGGGCCGGCATTGATTAGTGGCCGACAGCATTCCGCTGTAGTCCAAAAATTGATGCACCCTGGGCGAGAGCAACAGCAGGGCCACCCCGCCGGCCAGGGCCAAATCACAATCCCCTTGCAGCAATCCCTGACAGGCCAAATGCAAGGCCACCAGGGAGGAAGAACAGGCGGTATCCACGGGAATCGCCGGGCCCTTGAGGTTGAGGTGATAGGCAATCCGCGCAGGCAAGATGGCCATGGAGGATCCTAAGGAAGCCATGGCGTTGGGTTCGCGGTTGGCCGATCCGTTCTGGCCGTCCTGGCTATCGAGGCCATAGAAGTTGTGGGCGGCTCCCACGTAAACGCCACAGCGCGTGTCTGCAAGGGATTCGGGAGCATACCCAGCATCCTCGATCGCCTTCCAAGCCTCTTCTAGGAAAACCCGCTGTTGGGGATCCATTTGGGCCGCTTCCCGAGGAGACAGCCGGAAAAAGAGCGGATCAAAGGCCAGGGCATCGGGCAACAACCCCCCTCGCAGGGGCCGATCGCTCACAGTGCCCCACCGTTCGGTCAGGTCTGAGAAGGGCGTTTGTCCCGATCGCAGCACGTCCCAAAATTCATCCGCATTGCGGGCCCCGGGGAACCGGCAGGAGAGACCAATCACCGCGATCGCCTCTGTTCCGGTGCGGTCGGGAGCGGTTCCGACCGGGGTTTGCGGCCTGGCGACCTGGGAATTCCCGGCAGTCATACCCGCAGGAGCGGCCATACCCACAGGAGCGGCTGCCGTCAGTTCCGCCGCCACCCCTGAACCCAGCGATGGCTCGATCCGGGCTGGACTGATCACCGGATCCACCACTGGCGGCGGGGCCGGTGCTGTCGGAGCCGGGGTTGCCGCCACCTGGGATTCCAAATAGGTGGCCATCTCCAGGGGCGTGGCATAGCGATAAAAATCCGTGGGGGCAATCTCGCTGCCAAACCGGGCATTGATGCGCCGGGCAATCTGGGAAGACAGGATCGAGTCCACCCCCAAATCCGAAAACGTTTGCTCAGGATCCGGGTGGTGATCCATCTCCAGCACCGCCGCGATCATTTGCCCCAACTCTTGACTAATGGCCAAAATGCGCGCGGGAGAGGGGCGATCGTCAGGAACGATCGGGGCAGGGGCGATCGGGGCAGGAGCGATCGGGGCAGGGGAATTGGCGGCGGGACTAACCAAGACAGGAGCCACCACCGGGGGGCTGGCGGCCGCAGTCCGGGCCGCAATGAAGAGCTGTTGATAGGCATTGCCCAGGCCCGACTTGGCCGTTGAGCCAGGGGGGGAGCTGACCGTTAACCCGGCCTCCGCCAGCAGTTGCACCCAGTTTTGGGGAGGCAGCAGGGGGGAATGTTCCAGGCGCACCGCCGGATCCTCGAAGGCCCACCACCCATCCAGCAGGGCGACGGTGATGGTTTGGCAGTCCGATTTGCGGGTTAGCTCATTCAGCAGCAACAGGCCACCGGGTTTGAGCAGTTGGGCAAGGTGACTGAGCGATTGCTGAATTTGGCGCGTGGCGTGAACCACATTGGTCGCCACGATCGCGTCGTAGACCCCCAATTCAAAGCCTTGGGCTTCGGCGGATCGATCGAGATCAAACAGCCGAAACTGCATGAAAGGATAGGTCTGGCCAAAGGCCGCCTTACCCGCCTGCAAAAAGCTTTGGGACACGTCGGTGAAGTCATACACCAGCCGATCGGCCAGGGCCGCCACGGCCGGTAGCGTAAATTGCGTGGTGGAACCGGTTCCCGCACCCACTTCCAAAACCCGCAGGGGCCGCCCCGGTTGGGCCGCCATCCCGCCGCCCAAGGCCGCCGCCAACACCTGGTTAAAGTGATCCACCCAGGGATTGTCGCGATACATCCCCGTCACCAAATCCAGGGATGAGCCAGGGAACAAGATTTCCGTGGCCAATTTCTGCCCTTGCAGAACGGCCCCGTAGTCCGCCACGGTCAAACAGGCCTCCAGGACTCGAGTGAAACCCACCATGTCTGGGTAGCGCTGCACAAAATCCCGGTGGCGCTCCGCCAGGGTCGTGGGGCCGAGGGCGGCCCGGATCGCCGGCAGGGCTGGGCCCGATCGAACCGCTTCCCCATCTCCCCGCAGTTCCAACACTTGCTGGGCCGCCAGCAGGTTGCAGTGGGCCTTCAAAAGGCGCTCGTATTTGGGCGATCGATAGAGCCGTTGTCGCAACTGCTCCAGAGTTCGCCACTCTCCCGGGGCCGGAAACAGATCAAACTCCACCCAAACGCGAATCAGATACCAGCGGCTGAGGTCGTCGAGTTCCTCCAGGGCTTGGATATAGCGAGGCACATCCAGGGTCGATCGGGTCACGTAGTCTTGGGCTGCCAACCGGGCTGCTTGGCCCGGATCGGCCACCGTCGGCCCCGAGTCAGCCCCGTGATTCGCCAAAGGGGCTGACGGTCGGAATCCCAGCAGATCCAGCACCTTGGCAGAAGCCCGCAGGGGAAGGGACTGGCGCAGGCCCCGTTGCCAAACCATGGCGAACGATCGCAGGCCCAGGGCACGCCCCATGGCCTGCACCCCCCATTGGGCGAGGCGGGTGCGGCCGGCTTCCGTGGACAGTTGGCCCACATCTCCCCAAAATCCCCAATTGATCACCGAGGCAGACAGGCCTTGCACATCCTGGAGATAGGTTGCAAAGGCATCTTCAAAGGCACAGGCGGCCACATAGTTGGCGCTGCCCGGCGTGGGCGCAAAGGAAGCCAGGGAGGAGAAGAATAAAACGAAGTCTAGGGGATCTTCGCGCAGGGCCTCGACCAGGGCCACGCTGCCGGCCACCTTGGGGGCGAGCACGGTGCGATAGGCCTTGGCCGGCATGGCGGTCAGGGGATGATTATCCAAAACCATGGCGGAATGGATCGCCCCGGCGATGGGGCCAAACTGTTGTCGGGCCTGGGTCAGGGCCGCCCGCAACGCCGCCCGATCGCTCACATCCGCCTGTAGATACAGGGCATCGCCGCCCCGTTGACGAATTTGGGCGATCGCCTGGGTTTGGCACTCTCCTTGGGGCGATCGCCCGAGCAACACCAACCGGGCCCGCACCTGATCCGCCAGCCATTGGGCCACCTCCAGCCCGACCCCAGATGCACCGCCCACAATTAGGTAAACACCCCGATCCCGCAGGGTCGAGATCGCGGAACCTTGGGATCGATCGGGATTCGCAGTGGCCGGGGTCGGTTCCGCCTCAGCCATGCCCCGCACCCAACGCTCACCCGATCGCCAGGCCACCTCCAGCGCCCCATCGCTCCCCAGTTCCCCAACAATTTGGGCCGCCGCTGGGGCGGGATCCGTTGCCTCTAAATCAACGCAAACCACGGGCAAGCTGGGGCATTCAGCGCGGCAGGCCCGGCCCAAGCCGATCGCCGGTGCGGCCCAAGGCTGCATGAGGCGATCGCCCGGAACCACCGATTGGGCCCTTTGGGTCACAATGCGCAACAGGGGCAGCGGATCGTGACGGTGGGCCAAGACCTGAATGCCTTGTAGGAACGCCCAGGAATCATCCACCGCGTCCTGCCAGTCGCAGGCATCCATCATTCCCAAAAAGTCAATGCTGGCGATCGGGGTCGTCTGGGCCAGCCAATTGCGCCACAGGGTTTCTCCCGCTAAGGGATTGAGGGTCAGCACCTGGCTGGTTTCCCCCAAGCTGCGATAGTGCTGGGCTAGGGCTTCGGCCCAAGGGGAGGGCGATCGCTGAACAATCAAATGCAGCCCGGGCCGTTGGGATGGGGCCACGGGCAGAGGAGCCGCAAACCAACGCGGCACCAACAGGCGAAAGTCTTCTTGATCAGTGGGCTGTTCAATGAACTGATCGATCGGCTGAGGGGCAGCGGACGATCCAGCAGACGATCCAGAGGGAGCAAACATCAACTCTTCATCCGCCTCCACGGGCCAGTAGCGCACTCGTTCAAAGGGATAGGTGGGCAGGGTCAACAGACGGCGGGGCTGCGATCGGGGCAAGGCTTCCCAGTCGGGATCGCCCCCTTGAACCCACCACCGGGCAATTTTGGCGTAGCGCCGCGCGGCCCAAAGGTCGGGCAAGGTGGGAGCCTCGGCCTCGGCGGCCTCCTGGCTTTGGGGCGTAACGCGGCCCACCCACCCCTGAGGCAGGGCCGCTTCGGTCAAAAAGGCCTGCCACTGTTCACAGCAGTCCGCCGCCGAGGCCGCCACCAGGGCCAAACGATGGGGCATGGCGGCCCGGCCCACCTGCAACGTCCAGGCAAAATCGCGCCAAGCATCACCATCGGGGGATAAATCCCGCAGATGTTGCAGCAATTGCTCCACTTGGGCCCGCAAGGCGGCGGCGGATTTGGCTGAAACAACGATGATTTCTTCGGGGATTTCGGTGGTTGCTGCGGTTGCGACCGTTCCGGCATCGGTTGCCCCGTCAACGGCCCCGTTAATGGCCCCGCCAACGGCGCGATCGCCTGCGGGGAGGGGCGTTGCGGAACCGGAAACCGGCGACAACTCCCGCCGGACAGACTCCGGCCCCTCTTGCACAATCAGATGCACATTGGCTCCCCCGGCTCCAAAGCTGCTGAGGGCCGCCCGCCTTGGGCGGTGAGTTTCGGTTGGCCAAGGGGTGCGATCGGTTTGCAGATAAAACGGAGTTTCCGCAAACGGAATCAGTGGGTTTGGCGTTTCGCTGTGGCGAGAAGGCACCAGTTCGCGATGCTGGAACTGCAAAAGAATTTTGGTTAAACCGGCAATGCCCGCCGCCGATTCCAGATGGCCAATGTTGGACTTGACGGAGCCGATCGCACAAATTTGGTTGGCGGCGGTGTGTTTGCGCCAAGCCTCCGTCAGACCCCGAATCTCGATCGGATCCCCGAGGGCGGTTCCTGTGCCATGGGCTTCCACGTATTGAATCGTGGCGGGATCAACCTCCGCCTGTTCCAAGGCATCCAAAATCAAATCCGCTTGGGCCAGGGGATTGGGTACGGTATAGCCCTGGGTGCGGCCGGCGGAGTTCATGGCCGATCCTAAAATTACGCCCCGGATTCGATCGCCCGCCGCCAGGGCATCGGCCAAGGGACGAATCAGGATCGCCCCCACGCCTTCACCATCCACAAACCCGTTGGCCCCTGCCCCAAAGGCCCGGCATTGGTCACCGGGCGCGAGCATCCGCAACTGGCTGAGGTTCACCAGGTGCAGGGGATGCAAAATCAGGTTCACCCCGCCTGCGATCGCAGCTCGACATTCACCCCGCCGAATGCTTTCACAGGCCAAGTGAATCGCCGCCAACGAGGAGGAGCAGGCCGTATCCACACTCACGCTGGGCCCTTGGAAGTCAAACAGCCAGGAGGTGCGATTGGCCACGGACCAAAAGGCCGCATGGGCCCCGGCCCGTTGCCCCCGTTGCCACTGCTCGATCGCGTAGAGCTGGTAGTTGCTGTAGGTAATTCCCGCAAAGACCCCCACATCATTGCGATTCCCCGGCAACCGCCGCCCCGCCCGATCGCCCTCGGCCTTGGCCCGGCGAACGGCCGCCTTCAGGCGCTGGGGCGGATAGCCCGCATCTTCCAAACAGGCCCAAACGGTTTCTAAAAACACCCGTTCCTGGGGATCCATGTCCCGTGCTTCCCGGGGGGAGATGCCAAAGAAGGCCGCGTCAAATTTATCCGCGTCCTGAATGAACCCACCCCAGCGGCTGTAGCTCTGGCGATCGCCCCCTTGAGGGTCAAAAATCTGCTGCCAATCGAAGCGATCGGCGGGCACTTCTTGAATGGCGCTGCGACCTGCGGCCAGGGTTTGCCAGAAGGCTTCCAAGGTTTCGCCCTGGGGATAGCGACCCGCCAGCCCCACGATCGCCAAGGGTTGGTCACCGTTGGTGGGCAGTGAGTCCATGGCCGCCATGGCCGCTGCTTCGGGGGCCACCGGGGGGCGATCGGGTTCCTCGGTGGTGACGGGGGCCACATTGGGAACATCGGGAGCCACCGGGTCGATCGCGGGCGTTTTGGACACCGGGGAGCTAGTCACCGGGGAGTCGATCGCGATCGAAGGGGTTGACACCGAATGGCTAGACGGTGAGGGAGGGAGCGTTGGACTGGTTAACGCGGGACTGGGGGCCGGGGGCAAGGAACTAGCATGGTTTTGATCGAAATAAGCCCCTAAGCGGCTCAGGGTGGGGTATTCATAGAGCAAGGTTTTGGACAGAGACCCGTAGTGACGCTCCAGGGCTTCGGTTAACTGCAACACCGTCAGCGAATCCACCCCCATCGCCTCAAAGGTGGCCTCGGTGGCCAGTTCGGCGGGATCCATTTTCAAAACTTGGGCAAAAATTCCCTTCAGGGTTGCCCGATGACTGGCGGCCGATTGGGGCGATCGCCCAGATTCTGGGCCCGCAGGGGCCTTTGTGTTGGGATCGTTATTCGCGTTATTTGCACCATTGGTGCTTTCGGTACTGGCCTGGGTGCGCGGGTTCGCACCGGGATCAGTGGCCAACCGGGGGGCGATCGGGAGCAGGGCCGTTTCGGGAATCCAACCGTCACTTTCCGCCACAATCACGTGATAGGGCGCACTGACCGGGCCGATCGCGCTGGCCGCTGGGGATCCGAGGGCGATCGCCCGAACCCCTTGAAACCCTGTGCTGACCAAATGGGCTTCCCAACCTTGGGGATCCAACAGGGGGCCCCCGGGCAGGCGTTGTTGGTCAGGGTCGTGGGCCCACCAGCCCTTGGTGACCCCAAAGGTCATGGTCGAGAAAAGCTGGCTGGAGGTGGCTTCCGCCAAAATCAGCAGGCCATGGTTGCCCAGCAGCAACTTCGCCCGGCTCAGGGTGGCATCCATATTCGCCGTGGCATGGAGCACATTGGCCGCCAAGACCACATCGAAGCTCCCCGGAGTGAATCCCTGGGCGATCGGGTCTTGTTCAATGTTCAAGGTTTGGAACTGGCAGCCGCGATAGTGACCCAGGCGATCGGTGGCTCGGCGCACCAAGGCAGGGGAAATATCGGTGAAAACGTAGCTGAGTTGCGGGTGATCTTGCAGGGCTGCCAAAACGACGGCGGCCGTGGCTCCCGTGCCTGCTCCAATTTCCAGAATCCGCAGGGGGCGATCGGGGCCCCGTTCCGCTTGCCAGGCCGCCAACACCGCCACCACCGTGGCATTCATGCGCTGGGCCAAAGACCCACTGGCATAGACCGGAGCCACCAGCTCACTGGAACCCTGGGGAAACAAAATTTCATGGCCCGCCACTTCCCCCCGCCACAGCCGGGGATATTGCGCCACACAGGCGGATAGCAACTGGAGATGGGGAGTCAGTTCGGGAAACTGCTGGGCCACCCGATCGCGCACCGATTCCCACTGGGCGGCCTGGTCGCGCCAGCCGGGTCGGGCCGCCGCCGCTTCCCACAGGGGAAACAGGGACAAACTGAGGGCCCGGGCCCCTTCGTGGGTGGTGGCCAGGTCAGAGCGCTGCGGAAAAGCCGCCAACAGCGCCAACTGACTCACTTCCTCCAAGACCGCCAAGGATTCAGCCAGGGCCTGATCCGCCACCGGATCCGTCCGATCGCCCATGCGGGTCAGGGCCGCCGATAGGTAGGCTCCGGCATCGGGCAGTTGACTTTGCACGGGGCGATCGCCCGTTAGCCCCAACTCCCGGCGCATCGCCTCCCCACAGCGCAAAACCAGGGCCTGACGCAGACCACTGCCCAGCATCCAAGCAAACCCCGCCAACCCGAGGGCGCAGTCAATGGCCGCCACCTCCAGTTGTGCCATGCGGGCCCGGTAGTCGGGGGAGGCCACAATGCCCACCTCTCCCCAAAACCCCCAATTCAGGCACTGCGCTTGAATCAAACCGGAGCCGGCCAACTGACCCGCCCAGGCATCCTTGAACGTGCCACCGGCCACGTAGTTGGCTTGGCCCGGCGTGCCATAAAACACATTGGCCGAGGAGAAGAAAACCAACAGCTTGGCCCCGGAGGCGATCGCCGCCTGGGATAGGTACAGGGATCCCGCCACCTTGGGAGCCAACACACGGGCCGCCGCCGCCTCCGTCAGCCGATGGAGAGCGCTATCTTCCAGAATCAGGGCCGAGTGGATGACCGCATCGATTTGACCGAAGCGATCGAGCGCGGTTTGAAACGCCTGATGCAGTTGCTGCGGATCGGTCATATCCGCCTGTAGATAGATCGCCTCGCCGCCCGCCTGTTGAATTTGGGTGAGTTGCTGTTGAATGGTCTCGTTCAGGGCCCGCCGGCCCAGCAACACCACCCGCGATTGGCACTGCTCCGCCAGCCATTGGCCAATGGTGTGCCCAATGCCGCCCGTGCCGCCCGCAATCACCACCACCCCCCGGGGAGTCAGCATGGGGCTAGGCTGGGAGCCGCCCGTGGTGGGGCTGGGGCCGGAGAGTTGGGCGAGGGTTTGCACAAACCGCCGGCCCCGTCGCCAGGCGATCGCGCGGCCCCAGGGATCCCCCGGATCCGCCAGCAGTTGTTGGAAACCAGCGGCGGCCGTGGTGGCGTTCTGCCAATGGGGATCGTAAAGATCGAGGTCAAAACCGGTGACCCGCAGGCTGGGATATTCCCGCCGCAGAACTTTGACCATCCCCGCCAAGACGGCTCCCATGGGCAAGTTGGGGGGCGAGGTTTGTTCCGAATCCAGCACCCGGTGGGTATTGAAGGTGATCAGCTTCAGGGTGAGGTTGGCGGCTTTGCCCTGGTGATGGATGGCCCGAATCAGGCGCAGCAGGGCGGGAATGGTTTCCGCTTCGAGGGTGGCCAAAGCTGAAGCGGGTGACTGCCAATCGGTGCTCGGCTCGCGATCGACCCAAAGAATGGTGAGCGGCTCGATCGCCCCTTGCAACTCCGCCCTCAAGGCCGCTTCGGAGGCTGAATCAGTGGCCCATGATCGCAACTGAGCCGAGGGGCCCAGCACCGTCGCGAGCTGCTGAATCCATGCGTGCTGTAGGTCGCGGGAATGGGGGTCGGAGCGCTGGACATCCGGCTTGACCCCGTTGATCGAGGGGCGATCGCCCGGAATTTCCTGAGCCGCCTCAACCGCTGCCCCATAAATCCAAACCGGGGTAACCGTTGCGGTGGCCGGCGGCACAGTCGGAGCCGACAGCAAATGCCAAGCCGGACGATAGAGCACACCGGTTAGATCCAAATCCGTCAAGGGTAATTGCGGAGCACCCTGGGGTTGAACCTCAGCCTGCGTCTCCCCCACGGCCAAGCGACGGGCTGCCTCCTGGGGGGACAGTTGTCCCATTTGGACTTGTTTTAAAATCTCAACCCGGTTCATGGTTACGGCTCTACCTTGACTGCACGACTCAAAAGGGTTGCCAGTTGGCGATCGGTTTCTTCTAGGGATTGCTCTCCTTGGGCCAGTTCCGCGAGCACCGTGAGCAATTCCCGCTCCAGGCTGGGGGGTGGCAAGGCCGACGGAACCACCGCTTGCACCGGCGGAACGGCACTGCTGGCCTTCACGGCCTTGACACAGAAGTTGCGGATGATCGCCACTAACTGCCCTTGGGGATCCAGCAGGGCCAAGTGGAACCGCCGTAGGGCCTGTTCATCGGCCGCCGTGGCCGAAGCTGAACCGAGGGGACTCGATCGCACCAGCACCGTTCCGGCCGCGGGCCAAGGGCCAAACCACTGCACCGACTCGACCATGAACGGCAGCCAGAGCTGATGGTGATCGCTCTGGCGTTGCAATTCCGCCTGTACCGTTTGCCAAACCATGTCCAGCCGTTGGCCCATGGGGCTGAAAACCGGCACGGTGAGAGGCGGAATGGCCAGTTGGGCCCGCGTGCCGCCCGGGAGCCATTCAACCTGCTGAACGCCCCGGAAGTTGGGCCCATAGGCCACGCCCGTTTGGTCAAAGATTTTGTAGAACTCCTGAATCGATAGCGGTTGCCCCTTGGCTCCCAACAAATCAGCAAACTCGGCGGGGAGGGCAGGGGGCCGCTCGATCGCCCGGAGGGCCTGACCCGAGGCATAGGCGATTCCTTGGGCATTCTCCACAGTGAACCGAATCCGATCGGCGCTGGCGGTCAAGGCAACTCGCAGCGTCAGGCCCTGGTCTGGCACTTCGGCCCGGCGCATCCAGGTCACCTCAGCAAACCCGCCAACGGTTCCCCAAGCGGCGGCCCCGTCCCCCTGGCGAATGGTCTCGGCCACCAGATCCAACAGGGCAGATCCCGGCAAGGTGGGGCGGCCGCTCACCTGGTGTTCTTGGGCGATCGGGTTATGGGAGTCAATGGTTTGGCTCACGCTCCAGGGGCGATCGGGCGCGGGGGCCTGTTCCCCATTCGTCATGTCCGACAACACCGGGGGCGACTCGGGGGCCAATCGCTCAGGGGCCAATTCTTCAGGAGCTAATGACGGCGCAACCGGCTCGGGGAGAGGAATCCAGCAGCGTCGTCGATCGAACGGCGATCCAGGCAGGGCCAAGCGCACGGGCGAAACGGGCCGCGGCAGGGCAGTCCAATCCACGGAGCCGCCTTGGATCCAATGCTGGGCAAGGGCGGATAGGGCGGATTGATCAGCGAGATCAACGGCGGTTAACGGGGGCGGAACGGGTTGACCGGGCTGCACTTCCCCCAGCCACCGGTTGGTTGTGCCATCGTCCTGGGTTTGACCTTGGCCATAGGCAGTTAAAGCCCGCTGCAATTGGGCGATCGAATCAACTACAATTGCCAACCGCTGGGCCGCGGGTCGCCGGCCCACTTGCAAAGTGAAGGCCACATCGGCCAGGTTGATCGTGGGATGGTTTTGGAGGAAGTTTGCGAGGTTCTGGGCCGTGATCCGCAGCAGTTGCGGCGTGCGGGCCGACAGAATGATCAGTTCCGCCGGTGCCGATCGCGGTGACTCTGATCCCGATCGAACAGTGGCGGGGGCTTCCTCCACAATCAGATGGGCATTGCTCCCACCTGCCCCAAAGCTGCTGAGGCCCGCCCGGAGCGGGCTGGGCCCTGCCCAAGGCGATCGGGTTCGTTGCAACCGGAAAGGACTGTGCGCAAAGTCGATCGCCGGATTGGGTCGATCAGAATGCAAACTGGGCACCAATTGGCGATGCTTCAGTTGCAGCAGGATTTTGCACAACCCCGCAATGCCCGCCGCCGATTCCAGGTGACCAATGTTGGATTTGATCGACCCGATCGCGCAATGGCCGGGCTGCACTTGGGCATCCCGCGCAAAGGTCAGTTGCAGGCCATCCATTTCAATCGGGTCGCCCAGGGCGGTTCCGGTGCCATGGGCTTCCAGATAGGACAGGTGATGGGCATCGAGCTGGGCCCGTTCCAACGCCAGGCGCACCACTTGGGCTTGGGCTTGGGGATTGGGCACGGTGTAGCCATTGGTTTTGCCCCCGTGATTCATGGCACTGCCCCGGATCACGGCTTGGATCGGGTCTCGATCGCGCAGGGCCGCCGCCAAGGGCTTCAGAATCACCGTGCCCACCCCTTCGCCGGGCACATAGCCATCGCCACCGGCCCCAAAACTGCGGCATTTCCCATCAGTTGAGGCAAACCGCAGATGGGCCATTTGCACATACTTCACGGGGTGCAGATAGAGATTCACGCCCCCAGCGATCGCCAGTTGACATTCCCCCCGACGCAGGCTTTCGCAGGCCAAATGAATCGCGCTGAGGGACGCAGAGCAGGCGGTATCCACGGGCATACTGGGCCCTTGCAGATTCAGGGTATAGGACACCCGATTCGCCACCGACCAAAAGGACGAGTTGGGGAAACTGGGCAACCCCGCCCGCCAAGCATCCAAGGCCAGCAGGTGATAGCTGCCCCAGGTCACTCCGGCAAAAACTCCGGTGGCATGGGGGCGATCGGGATCGTCCGAATCGAGGGTATCCGGGCGATAACCCGCATTTTCCAGAGCTAACCAGGCGGACTCGAGGAACAGTCGCTCCTGGGGATCCATCAACTCAGCATCCTTCGGGGTGATGCCAAAGAAGAGCGGGTCAAACTGATCTACTTGATCCAAAAAGCCCCCCCAGCGGGCGTAGGTTTTGCCCAGTTGCCCCGGTTGGGGGTCATAAAACAGGGAATGATCCCAGCGATCGGGCGGCACATCCGTGATGGCCTCGCCCCCTTGGACCAACAACGTCCAAAGGTGATCAAGGGTTTCTGCACCGGGAAAACGGCCATGGCAGCCAATGATGGCGATCGGCTCCGGGGTGGCTTCCCGATCGACGGGAGCGGCCGCCAAGGGCAGCGGGTCGGGGTTGGCACTGGCAGCCACCGGGGCGATCGCGGGTTGGGGCGATCGCGCTTGGAGGTGTTCCGCCAGCGATCGGAGGGTTCTGTGATGAAAGAGTAGGGTCTTGGGCAAGGGGCCAAACCGCGTTTCAAGCTGCGCCGTTAATCGCCGCACCGCCACGGAATCCAGCCCGTAGATATCCAACCCCGCTTCCGGATCCAGCCGTTCGGGGGCAATTTTCAGCTCCCGACCAAACAGGGTTCGTAGCTCCGTTTGCAATGACTCCTGGGCCGCCGCCGCCGCCGGGTGGGATCCCCAGCCATGGTTTGGGGCATGGTTTGGGGTTTGGGTTGGCTGAGGGTTGGATACCAGACCCGATCGAGCAGTGGATTGCAGTGCTGATGGCGATTCCGGTTGCGATTCCAGGCCCAAAAACCGGCGCAACAACGCCCGATCGCCCCAGGCCGCCACCAACGCCGCTGGCCCCGCAGCCAGCCAGGCCGTCAACAGCGCCAACCCCGCCTCCGTCGGCATCGGAGCCAGCCCTACGGTTTGCCGCAGATGGTGCAAGTGTTCGGCAGGAATCTGCATTCCGCCGTCCTGCCACAGGGGCAACCCAATCACCCAGCGCCGAGGATCCTGGGCCGCAAATTCATTCAAAAATGCATTCGCTGCCGCGTAGTCTCCCTGGCCGGGGTTGCCCAAGACGCTGACCAACGATGAGAACAGCAAGAAAAAGTCCAGGGGATCCGTGGCCGTGGCCGCCGCCAACCGGCGCGTTCCCGTCACCTTCGGAGCCAACACCTGCCGGAACGAGGCTTCATCCTTCAGGGCAACGGCCTGATCGGCCAAGACTCCGGCTCCATGAATCACCCCTTGGAGGGGGCCAAAGCGTTGGCGGGCCCGGCGCAGGGCCTCATCCAGGGACTCGGAGCAGGTGAGGTCAGCACTCAGATAAATGGCCTCGCCCCCCAAGGATTGGATCTCTTGGATGAAGCGCACCCGTTCCCGATCAAGCCGCTGGCGACCCAGCAGGATCAAACGGGCTTGAAACTCCCGGGCCAAATACCGCGCCAGGAGCTGACCCAGGCCACCAAAGCCCCCGGTGATCAGATAAACACCCCCGTTGCGCCAACCGGGCCCGGGCGATCGGCTGTCCGATGGGGCCGAAGGATCAAGGGCAATTTCCACCAGCCGGCATTCTTGCCAGTGACCGTTGTGCAAAGCCAGTTCCCGGGCCTGGCCGGGATGGGGTAGGGGAACTTCCGGGGGCCAAGCCAAGGTCAGTTCGGTGGGCAGTTCCCCGATCGCCAGGGAGACCGCGGCCCAGTGGGGATATTCCGCCACCAGGGTGCGCAAGAAGGCGGCCTGCATGGCGGCGGTGGGGTTAGGGGCGATCGCCACCAGGGTCAAGGGGCGATCGTCTACAAGTCCTTGGCTGAAGGTCTGGCTAAACCGCAGAAGGCCCAACAGGCTCTCGATTTCATCACCAATCCCCACATACCAGCCCTGGAGGGGGCCCGGGGGCAAGGTCTGGCTGGGCGCTGGATTTTGGATAACGGTGGCGGCGGGATAGCGATGCCGTAAGGTTTCGGCCCAAGCCGCCGCCTGTCCCTCGGGGCAACTCAGCACCAAGGTCATCGGCTCGGGAGGGACGATCGCCCCTCGGCCAGCGCCCCCTAAGGCATCAACATCATTCCGCCAAACCCGTTGGGCCAGGACAACCCCTTCCACAACGGGCAATTCCGGGCGTTGGGGGCGGCGCATTGGCTCCCCGGCGGACAACCAGTGCCGCTCCGGCGCGAATGGGTAACCAGGCAGGGAAATGATTTCACCCACGGCCGGCCAGGACACCTCGTTTCCGGCCACCCACCGGGGCGCAACGGCCAGCCAATCCCCTTGCTCCAGTAGCGCTTGCGTCACGGAACAGCAATCGTGCATCAAAGCGGGAGGAGCCTGAATCCGCTGACTGGGCAGTTGGCCACTAAATGTCCATTGATCGGGTTGGCCGGCTAACCACGATCGCAGGGATTGCCGCAACTGGTCCACAGACTGGGTGACAACGGCCAAGCGCGTTCCCAAGGGTTCACGACCCCGTTGCAGGGTGGCCGCAATCGACCCCAAGGGTCGATCGGGATGGGCCGCCAAGTCCGCTTCCAAATCCGCCACCAAAACTCGCAATCGATCGGGATTAGCCGCCGACAGGGGAATCAGCACTTGGGCAGTCTGATCCGTCGGGGCTGGGCCCGAGGGCTGGCCTTGGGCATCCGTCACCGATTCCAAAAGCAGATGGGCATTCACGCCACCTGCGCCAAAGGAACTCACGCCCGCCCGCCGCAAGCCGGCCACGGGAACCCAGGGCGCAAGTTGTCGCTGCACCCGAAAACCCATTTCCGCAAAGGCGATCGCGGGATTGGGAGGATCCGCATGGAGGGACGGAACCAACTGCCCATGCTGCATCTGCAACAGCACTTTGATCAGGCCCGCAACGCCCGCAGCGGATTCCGAATGGCCGATGTTGGATTTCACGGAGCCGATCGCGCAGGGGGTGGGTCGGTTGCCCCCCAACACACGGCTGAGGGCCGCCATTTCCACCGGATCACCCAATTCCGTGCCCGTGCCATGGGCCTCGATGTAACTGACGGTTTCGGGAGCAAACCCCGATTGATCCAGCGCTTGGGCGATCGCCGCTGACTGGGCCAGCGGGTTGGGCACGGTGTAGCCATGGGTGCGCCCCCCGTGGGTGACGCTGGAACCCTGAATAATGCCGTAGATTCGATCGCCATCCGCTCGCGCCTGGGCCAACGGCTTCAAAACCACCGCCCCGACTCCTTCGCCGGCCCCATAGCCATCCCCTCCGGCTCCAAAGCTGCGGCAACGGCCATCCCGGGAGGCAAACTGTAGCTGGCTCATGGTCACAAACTTGGAAGGGTGCAAATAAAGATTCACGCCCCCCGCCAAGGCCAAGTCGCATTCTCCGCGCCGGATGGCTTCACAGGCCAAATGCACCGCCACCAAGGACGACGAGCAAGCCGTGTCCACGGTCAGGCTCGGGCCGTGCCAATTCAGCACATGGGAAACACGATTGGCCACGCCCCAATGGGAAGGTCCAACGGAAACTACCCGCCCTTGGGCCCAAGCTTCTGCGGCCAGCAGTTGATAGCTGCCCCAAATCACCCCCGCAAAGACCCCGCCCTTGGGCCCTTGGCCTTGGCGGTCCATTAACCGAGAGGGCGCGTAGGCCGCATCCTCCAAAGCGTGCCAACAGACTTCCAGGAACAGCCGCTCTTGGGGATCCATGGCCTCGGCTTCCTTGGGGGAAATGCCGAAGAACAGGGCATCGAAGCGATCGACCTGATCCAAAAAACTGCCCCAACGGGTGTAGCTGGTGGTGGGGTTGTGGGGATCCGGGTCGTAGATTAGGTCATGGTTCCAGCGATCGGGCGGCACTTCTTGGAGCGCTTCCTGGCCCGCCGCCAACTGTTGCCAAAAATCCTGGAGCGTTGGCGCACCGGGATAGCGCCCCGCCATGCCAATCACGGCAATCTCTAGCGATCGGGGTTCCGCCTGGGGGTTTGTTCCGGTGGGTGCGATCGGCTGGGCATGGGTTCCATTGGCGTGAGTCCCATTGGCATGAATCCCATTAGTTTCATGGATGCCGTTGGCTTGAATCCCGTTAACCTCATGGGCCCCATTGGTCTGCATTCCTATGTCTTGGGTCGCCTGGGGCGGGTTCGGGGGTTCCTGATTCTTGGGCAGCTCTGATGATCCGGTTAAATCGGGTAACTCAGGCCCGGCCAAGGATTTGGCAAAGTGTTCAGGATAGGTCTGTTGCAAAAATAGGGTGAGTTCATGCAGATTTCGCCGCTCAAAGAACAGACTCGGGGGCACTGGGCCAAAGGTTTGACTCAACCGGGTATTCAGTTTTTTGATCAGCAGCGAGTCCAGGCCAAAGCGATTCCAAGGCTCAAAGCGGGTGAGGAGATCGGGGGGAATGGCCAAGGTTGTGGCGAGCAGTTGCCGCACTTGGGCCAGGGCTGCAATGTAGGCGGTGTCTTGTTCTGGGGATGGGAGATCGGGTGACTGATGGGCGGCTGGCGAATCAATTGGCGGATCGACTGACTGATGGGCGGCTGGATCAACTGGCGGATCGACTGGTGGATCAACGGGGCGATCGGGCGATCGATCGCTTGCTCCATCCTCAGCCCCGGAGACCACCGGCAAGGAACTGGTCTGGGCAAATTGCGGCGAACAGCGCACCGGCAACCAGGGATAGGCCGGCAAATCCAGGGGATAGGCCACTGCCTTGGAATAGAGCCGTTCCCAATCCAGGTCATGGCCCGCTCGATAAAGTTCGCCCAAGGACTCCAACACTTGCCAGCGGCCGGCTCCCGTGGCGATCGCGGCTCCCGCCAACAAACCCGCCGCCGCGATCGGGGCGGCCGACGGTTCCACTCCCGGGCAAGGGGCCGCTGCCTGGGCCAGAAGATAAGCCTGGAGCGTGGCCGGTTGATCGGCCACCCAAGCCACACGGTAACGGAAGTGGCTGCGACGGGTGGCCAAGTTGGCCGCCAACCGCCGCAGCGACAATTGCGGATTAGCCGTCAGGAAATCTGCCAAATCCTGACACCGCCGTTGCAGGGCGGCTTCTGACTTGGCCGAAACCACAAACAACTCCGCGATCGGGGCGTGACCAGCCGGATTGAGGCGGGCCGGAGCCACGGCCGGTGGCTCATCCAACACCAGATGGCAATTCGTGCCACTGAAGCCAAAGGAACTCACTGCGGCTCGGCGCGGCATTCCGGCCGGCGGTTGCCAGGGGAGCAGTTCCCGGTTCACATAGAACGGACTGTCCGCCCAGCGAATGTCCGGGTTGGGGGTCTCGAAGTTCGCGGATGGGGGAATTTGTTGGTGTTTAAAGGCCAACAGCACTTTCAGCAAGCTCGCGAGACCAGCGGTATAGATGGTGTGACCGATGTTGGTTTTGCCGAAGCCAAGGGCGCAAAACTCGTTGGCTGCCGTCTTGTCTCGAAAGGCGCGCGTGATCGCTTCAAACTCAATGGAATCCCCCAGCGCTGTGCCCGTGCCATGGGCTTCCACATAGGTAATGGTGGCCGGGTCAATGTCGGCTTCCGCATAGACCCGACGGAGCAGAGCGCTTTGGCTTTGGCTGTTGGGGGCGGTGATGCCATTGCTTAAGCCATCTTGGTTGACACTAATGCTCCGAATCACCCCATGAATTCGATCGCCCTCGGCCAAGGCATCTCGCAACCGTTTCAGCACCACCACGGCAATTCCTTCACCGGGCACAAAGCCATCGGCTCCGGCCGCAAAGGCCCGCAACTGCCCCGAGGGCGACACCATTCCCGCCTTGCCGCACAGCAGATGGATTTGGGGGGTATGCATGAGGAAGGTTCCCCCGGCGATCGCGGTTTGACAGCGGCCCGATCGCAGGGACTGACAGGCTAGGTCGATCGCCACCAAGGACGAGGAGCAGGCCGTATTCACCGTTAAGCAGGGCCCCTGTAAGTTCAGGAAGTAGGCGAGTCGAGCGCCCAAAATGGCCACATTGTTGCCAATCAACACATGGCCATCGGGGTTCACGCCCCCCTGTTCCAACCAGCGGTCATAGTCCCCGGTTCCGGCGGCCACAAAGATACCGCAATCGCTGCCGTTGAGCTGTCGATCGGGAATGCCCGCATCCTCCAAGGCTTGCCAAGCTTCGGTCAAGAACAGCCGCTGCTCAGGACTCATGAGTTGCGCTTCTGCCCCGGTGATTCGGAAAAAGAGCGGATCCCAATCGTGAACCCGATCTAAGAAAGCTCCGACCCGGCAATAGTGGTGGTAGTCCGGATCGCCCGTTTGGGTGGCCAAGGCTTCGGGATCCCAGCGATCGGGGGGAACCGGGCCACAGGATCCAACCCCCCGTTGCAGGTTTTGCCAAAAGTCGTTGAGGGTCGGCGCATCGGGAAAACGGCCACTCATGCCCACGATCGCGATCGGCTCGGGCATGGCGAGATCGGCCCCCTCCATCACCCCTTCCAGGGCGGCACTGTCGGAACCTCGGCGCAGGTTGCGAGCGCTGGGGGCAGGGGGCGTTGGCATCGTAATCACCACTTTGCCGATGCTTTGCCGACTTTCCAGGTAAGCGAGGGCCGATCGCACCTCCGCTAGCGAAAAGGTGCGATCGACCATGCCTTCGCCGGCCCCTTGGGCCAAGGCCTGGGCCATTGCCTCCAGCGCCAGGGGCACTTCGGGCGATCGGCGCAGGAACCACCGCCGCAAATCCAAGCTCAAAACCGATTGGTTATCCACCAACGTGGACAGATCCAGGGCGGCCGACGTTTTCCAGGCCGTCATGGCCAGTTCCACATAGCGCCCACCGGGGGCCAAACACCGCAAGCCCTTGGGAATTGCATCCCCCGCCAGGGTGTTAATCACCACATCCACCCCGCGCCCCTCGCTCAGGCGCATCACTTCCGTCTGAAAGTCCAGGTCTCGATAGGCAATGACGTGATGCACCCCGATTTGGCGCAAATAGTCCAGCTTATGGGCACTGCCAGCGGTGGCAAACACTTCCGCCCCGATCGCCAAGGCCATACGCACCGCATGAAGACCCGTGGCCCCCGCCGCCGTTTGGATCAAAATGCGCTCTCCCGGTTGCAGCCGGGCCCGCTCAATGGCTTGGTGGGCCGTCAGCCAAGTGACGGGGAAGGCCGCGGCGGTTTCGTGGCTGACGGTGGCGGGTTTGCGCACCGCCAGCACCGCATCGGCGTTCACAATTTCCGCCAGACCGCCCAAGGATTCCCCCAGCAGCGCCATCACCTGGTCGCCCACTTGGAAGTTTTGGACATTGGCCCCCAGGGCAATGATTTCCCCCGACACCTCAAACCCCGGAGTCATGGGATAGGACGGCATGGTGGGATAGAGACCTTTGATGCAAAGCAGGTCGCCAAAGTTGAGGGCGGCGGCGCGCACGGCAATTTGCACCTGATCCGCCGCCGGAGGAGTGATGGGCTGCGATCGCCACTGCACTTGGGCCACGGAGCCGGGTTGCGTTAACCAAACGGCTCTGGGGAAGGTCAGGGATGAGAAGTCAACTTCGGGAATGGCTGCTGCGGTCGATCGGGCGGCTCGGGGCCGATCGGGAGTCGGGCTGGGGACGCTGACCGGCGGGCTGTTGTCGGGGATGGGTGGGGCGATCGGGGAACCAGCGGCCGGGCGAGTTTCTGGATTGGGCTGAGTGAAATTAGGCTGAGTGAAATTAGGCTGACTGGCAACCGGATCAGCCGTTGGCGCAACAGCCATTGGCAGCAACGCCGGCAGCAACGTTTGCAAGTGCTGGGCCAAGCTGCGCACCGTGGGATAGTCAAACAGCACGGTGGTGCGCAACTCTAACCCAAAGGCTTGATTGACCGATCGAATCAGATCCACAGCACTGATCGAGTCCAGTCCATAGTCTGCAAATCGCCCCTCCGCTTCAATTTCCTCGGGGGCAATTTCCAAACAATCCGCCACCAAGCCCCGCACCTGAGTTTCCAACCCATCCAAGCTGGGGGGAGCAGGGGCCGCAGGGGAAACCGAAGCAACGGGGGCAGCGAGGAGATTGGGGGTTGCCAAGTTTGGTGGCGCAACGGCGGCGGGAACCGACTCCAACGGAGCCTGCAAGTTGGGCAGGGTTTGCAAGTGCTGGGCCAAGCTGCGGGCCGTGGGATAGTCAAACAGCACGGTGGTGCGCAGCTCTAACCCAAAGGCTTGATTGACCGATCGAATCAGATCCACAGCGCTGATCGAGTCCAAGCCATAGTCCGCAAACCGCCCCTCCGCCTCAATTTCCTCAGGGGCAACTTCCAAACAATCCGCCACCAAGCCGCGAATTTGGACTTCCAAAGCACTGATGTTGACCGTGGGTTGGGTGACAGGATTGGCGGTGGATGGTGCGATCGAGGAACTCAAGGCGCTAGCAATCTCCGGGCGATCGGGAGCTGGGGGTGCTCCCATGGTGACGATCGGGTCTGACTCGCTGGCCTCAGGCGATCGGGCAACACAACCGAGCCGATCGCAAAGGGCATCAGTGCCTCGAAAGATGGCCACTTGGGTCGCATCGCTGGCCAGAAGTTGTTCAAAGGCGGCCAGTCCTTCTTCCGTGCCAATGGCCCCAATCCCTAGCCGCTGAAGCCGCTTGCGATACATGGGCGCAGTGACCCGGCCGCTTTCGCCCCAATAGCCCCAGTTACAGACCACCCAGTGAACCGCCGGGCGTTGCCGCTGCATCTGGGTCATGTAGGCATCTTGGTAGGCACAGCCGGCCACGTAATTCCCCTGGCCCGCATTGCCAAGGAAGGAATTCAAGGACGAAAAACAGGCGAAAAAGTCCAGCCGATCGAGAACCGTGGCCTGGGCCAAGGCCCGGATGCCCGCGGATTTGACCCCAAAAGCCACCTGAAAGTCGGTCTCGCTCATTTGTGCCAACAGGCCATCCCGCAACACCAGGGCGGAATGAATCACGCCATGGATTGCGCCATAGCGCGATCGCAAGGTGGCAAACAGGAACTCGATCGCGGCCGCATCCGTAATATCCACCGCCTCATAGGTGGCCGTGGCTCCGGCGGTGGTCAGGGCTTGCAGGAGTTCTTGAATCGCTGCATCCAGCGGCCGCCGCCCCAACAACACCAGCCGCAGTCCCGGGATCTTGGCGGCCCATCGCTGGGCCAGGGCCGCTCCAATCCCCCCTGCGCCACCCGCAATCACGTAAACCCCGCCGGGTCTGAGGGGCAAGGGCGATGGGGTTGCAGACGTGGGAGGGGCTGGGATAGCAACCAGGTCGCGTCGATAGAGACCGCTCGATCGCAGCGCCAGCTCACAACGCTGGGAAGCCGCCGACAGATTAATCGCCAAAGCTGCCAGCAGGGAGGACGCTTGGCCGTTAGCCAGCCACGTCTCATCCACATCCACACGACCCACCTGCCAATGGGGAGACTCCGCCGCCAAACTGTGCAGCAAGGCGACGATCGCCGCCGCATCCGGTTGCGGGGTTTCGGTGGGTTCCACCGCCGCCGCCCCTGTTGTAATCACCCGTAGCGCTAAGGGCGTTGGGGAGGGGAATCGCTCCTGAAGCGTTTTCAGGAACCGCCATAGCAAGATTGGCCCTTCCTCCCCGATCGCGGGCCAATACCAAACCGTGGTGATGGTCGGGGCGGAATCGGAGCGATCGGGCCATTGCTCCAGTACCTGTCCCCGGTGGGCCAGGCTCACCGCCTCGCGAATCACCGCCGGAACCGGCCCCTGAGCGGAGCAAAGCAACCCCCAGCCCGTTTCCTCCAAGACCGTTCCGCTGGCAAGGTTCGGGACGGGGCAAGGTCGCCATTGGGGCTGGAACCATCGCAACGGCTCTGGGTCGATCGGCTCTGAGGGGGGTTCCCGATCGGGCGGGGCGGAATGGGGTGCAGCCGGTTGCTGCCCTTGCGCGGGTTGCCATTGGGCCATTTGCAACCGCCCCCCTTGAATTAGAAACACTTGATTGCCGTGGCGATCCAAGCCCATCAAATCAAATTGCCCACCGCGCGATCGGCGATGGGTACAGCGAACCCCAATCCGCCGCACATCCACCAGCGAGCCATCTAGCCAGCAGGCATCGATGCCGTAGGGCACTAATAACGGCTCCAAGGGCGGCTCTGGTTTCGGTTCCCGTTGGGGAGCATGGGAATTCAAGGAACCGGTCGGCTGGGGTAATGCACCCACTGGGTTAGCCCCATTCGCCAGCAACGTGGCCGCCACCTGAAACGCCGCATCCACGATCGCCCAGTCTTCGCCCCCCGTTTCCCGAACCTCTCCCCAAGCCCAGTCCTGCAAAACCGTCACTTGGGTTAGGCATTGGCAACTGAAGCCATAGTCCAACCCTCGACCCAAGAAAAATTGCCGCAGGGCGATCGCGTCGTAAACCGTTGCCGC
Organism: Limnothrix sp. FACHB-406; assembly: GCF_014698235.1. Lineage (NCBI taxonomy): Bacteria > Bacillati > Cyanobacteriota > Cyanophyceae > Pseudanabaenales > Pseudanabaenaceae > Limnothrix > Limnothrix sp. FACHB-406. The sequence goes on from NZ_JACJSP010000018.1 coordinate 46,081, forward strand.
CGCCATGGTCTGGGCGGTTAACTCCGGTGCTTGCTCCCACAGGGCTGGGGCTGACTTGGCCGGCCCGCCATGGGTGGCCCGACAAAACACCTGGCCCGCCGAGTCCACAATCTGGAAAATTTCCCCTTCGGCCCCTTGGCCGCCGGTTTGCAACATCACGGTTAACGGGTCGCGATCGACCACCGCCGGGGCCAAAAACCGCACATCACGCCACTGTGATCGAGATGGGGCAGGCGCTCCGGCAGCCCCAGCCGCCCCAGCCGCCAACAGCATCGTTAAGAAATAGCCCCCCGGAACCACCCCGAGCGATCGCACCCGATGATCTCGCAGCATCGGATCCGCAGAGGTGAAGGTGACCGGCCGAGACCAGCCAGCCCCCAGCGAGTCAGATGGGCGATCGAGGCCAGGCCCCACCGCCGCCGGCCCCGATCGGCCCAGGAAATCAGCCCCATTCTGCACCCAAGACACAGCACACCCCCCCAGCGATGCCACCAATTGACCATCAGCCGACAACAACAGCAGATCGAAGCGGTCTTGCGACCAGGGCAACGGTATTGCCGCATAGTCGATCGCCACCCCCGGCCGCCAAACCCGACAGGAAGCCACCTCCGACACCAGCGGAATCCCCCGCCGCCCCATCGCCGCCTCGCCCAGCGGCATCAGCAGCGCCGCCGTGAGCCAAGCCGGATGCAGCAGAAAACTGTGACCATATCCCGCAGCCAGTGAGCTAAGTTGCCACCGGGTCACAAGCCATTCTTCAGTTCGCCACAAAGCACCTTGACCTTGATAAAACTCGCCTAACTGCAAGCCCAATTCTTGCAATTCTGCGATCCGATGTGGCCAAACATCACTAGGCTTATGACTGTCTAAATCACGCAGCAAAGATTGGGGCAGAGGCGATCGAGCGGCCCCCTCCATTGCTAGCTTTTTTGTTTCAAGCTGGCAATGCAAACAAATTTGCCAGTGGCCTTGGTCTTCCGAACCTTGAGCCGCTTCAGCGCTGGCCACCGTAATTCGAGTTTTGGTAATTCGCGCCTCCGATTCCATGGGCTGAAATACCACTCGTAAATGATGCTTCTGAGACCCCCTGAAAATGATTGGACGAATATAGTGCAAATGATTAATGACTAATTCTGTTTGATCCTCGTTTAGTTTTGCATCGCGACTCAGTGCAATCCGCAGGATCAGATCTAGTAAGCAACTAAACGGCAGCGTTGGCTGCTCAAAAACACAATAGTCACGAATAACAGGGTCTTGGAGCTGAACATCAACTTGATAACTTTGTTCAGCACTTTGATTAAGGTCATTCATTGGTCATGAAGGATTTTGAATCTCAATCTTTCAGGAATATTGACCAGGCTCAAGATCTTTATAGAAGCTCTGACATCGACTGGTTTTAACAATCGGGTCACAATTGATCGGCAATTGTGCAAATAGCGAAAATTGTGCCAATTCGGGATCAATTCGCTAGTCAAAGTTAGGTTAAAACAAGTTCATTCTTCCGAAAGCAGAGCTTGAAAGCACAGAAAATGCCTGAAAATGATGAAAAACTATGAATTCTTGAGAAAAAGAACAAACCAATTAAGGCTTGATCGGCATTAGCTTTTGATAGATAAGCAAAAGCAATTTTGATTCTTTGGGTAAAATTTTTGAATTTGGTTCAGCGTTATACAGTTTTTCGGCAGCAAACTTTTCTGGATCAAGGTTAATTGTCCTTGATTAGTCATTAGTAGTGAATACCAAATTGGTTCACCTGAGAACCAAAAGGCATTTTCCACAAGACATTAAGACGTTCTATAACCGAAGTTTTCGATGAGGAACCTATCGGACGAAATTTCGGTGAAAGCTTGGTGGCACTTCAAACGTTAACCTGTGGTTACCCCCTTTGTCGAGTATATCATCAGCCCCTAATTCCGATGATCGGGTTGCCAAGGAAATCCTGGCAACAAAATATCCAATAATAAAATTATGTTTATGGATCGGTTTATGGAGATGATACTCCTTGGCTGATCATGCGGAAGTCAAGGACAAAACCTAAGCATTGCTCGCTTTACAGGATTCCGGCATCTCTAAAACTTAGTTTTGTTTACGGTTCTTAACTTGAATTTTTCAAGAGCAACTCTCATGAAATAGCAAGTATTGAAAGTTACACAGGATGAGTCTCAAATATTTTCGTTGGGCATTGGGGTTCCTTGATTTGTTAATTTCAATACAATCACCTTCAGAATCTGGATGACTCCAAGATTGCAAGGAGGTTCAAGGGAGGCTCACCGGATTTCTTTGGGCCTAATTTTGCGATCGTCAAGGACTTTTAAAGGAGGAAAAACTAGAGGGCTATTTGTGATCCTGTTTGAATTGAGACGGTTGGAGGGTCTGAATAGCCATCGTCCAAGCCGCAACTTGAATAGCTGCGGCCTGGCGGGCAGTCTGATCGGCATGGTCTGATCGGCACGGCCGGAGATGCGGGTTCGTTGCTGGCAAATGCTGGCCGCCTGGCGATTTGCGGTTAAACATCGCCCCACGATCGAACCAAGGCCGCTGGCTGCTGTCCCGATCGCTCAAGTCTTGCTGAACGTCAACTCCCGAAAACTCAGCAGGGCGGGATAGGACGAGGCGATCGATCGGCCGGCGGCCACTGGGGCCGATCGGGACTGGGGTTCCTGGGGAATCTGCAATTCGGGAGCCACGGCGGCCATGGGAGAAAAGTCCCGCAGGATCGCATGGCTATTGCTGCCATCCAGGCCAAAGGAGCTGACGGCGGCTCGGCGGATGGGGTGCTGGGATGGCCAGGGCTGGGCCTGACGCGCCACAAAGAACGGCGATTGTTCCAGGTTCAGGCGCGGGTGGGGGTGGTCACAGTGCAAGGTGGGTGGAATTTGGCCGTGATGCAAAATCAGGGCGGTTTTGATCAGGCTGGCAATGCCCGCCGCACTGAACAGATGACCAATGTTGCTTTTCACGCAGCCGATCGCACAGAACTGCGTGGCGGTGGTGTGTTGGCGAATGGCCTGGGAAAGGGCCTTCAGTTCCACGGGGTCGCTCAGGGGGGTGGCCAAGCCGTGCGCTTCGAGGTAGCCCAAGGCGGCCGGATCCAGCCCCGATCGGGCCCAGGCCTGTTCAATCACCCGTTGCTGGCCGGTGACGGTGGGCAGGGGTAGCCCAAAGGGAGAGCTATCTTGGGCGATCGCGGAACTTTCAATGACGGCATAGATTCGATCGCCCTGCGCGATCGCCTGGCTCAGGGGCCGGAGCAACAGGGCCCCACATCCTTCTCCGAGTACTGCACCCTTGGCCGCTGCATCAAAGGCCCGGTGCTGGCCATCGGGGGACAGGAGCTTGGCCGCCGCCCAACTGGCAGGGAGCTGGCCCGCCTCCAGCAAGTGCAAACCGGCCACCAGGGCAGCGCGGCATTCTCCACTGCGCAGGCTTTGACAGGCGAGATGCAAAGCGCCGAGGGAAGCGGAATCCGTAGCATTCAATACCAAACTGGGGCCGCGCCAACCAAACAATTGGGCGGCTAAGCCGGGAGCAAATGTGACCCCTGTGCTCACAAATAAGCCCACGGACTCGCCCCGCCAATCTCCCACGCCATAGCCAGCATCCTGGAGCGTCTCCGCAAAAATACTGAGCAGTTCCACGCTGCCCGGATCCAAGGTCTGGGTCATACCATCGGGCCAGAGATCCGAAAACTGAGAAGAGGAACGGGGGGTAATTCGACCGGCCCAACTCGGGGGGGTGCTGGGGACGTTGGGATCGATCGCGCCTTGTAAGTCAGAAAACGATGACATTCCCGGCGATGCGGGCCGATGCCAAAAATCGGGCGGCAATTCCTCAATACTGCTGCGGCCCGCTAGCAGGTTGGCCCAAAATTCGGCGGGGTTTTGGGCGTTGGGAAAGTGGCAGCCCATACCAACGATTGCGATCGCCTCGCCCTCACTGGAAACGGTCGATCGCCCGGTCGGCGAAGACGCTGCCGATGGGGGCGTGGGCGGCGAGCTGGTTGGGGACGCAGTTTGGACTTGAGTTTGGGCCTGAGCTGGAGCTTGAGTTTGAGCCTGAACTGGGGATGACCCTTGCGGGGGGAACGGCGGCGGCGCAGCGCTGGTGAGCCAATAGGCATCCTTCGCAAAGGGGTAACCCGGCAGGGGAATCCGTTGACTCCCGGGCGATCGCAACCGTTTCCAGTCGATTTCGGCCCCCTGAGTCCAGGCCTGGGCGAGCAATGCCAGCGTGGCAGCCGTGGGCATCCCAGATTCGGGCAGGGCGGGCGCGGGCATCGGGTCGGCCCCCGCCAGTACCTGGCCTCGCCATCCGCCAGTGGGGAGCTGGCCTTGGCGAAACGTTGCAAGCTGCTCCAACAGGGTGTCTAGCCGATCGGTCACTAGAGCCAGGCGTTCCGCGAGGGGTTCGCGCCCACCTTGCAGCGTCCAAGCCAGATCATCGAGGCTCGGCCGCTCGGTTCGCAGATGGCGATGCAATTGGCTGGCCTGTTGCGTGAGTTGATTGGCCGTGCGGGCACTCAGGACAATTAACCAAGGGCCGGCGCTGCTGGGTTTTGGCTGCTGGGTTGGCCAATCTTCCAAAATTAAATGGGCATTGGATCCACCGGCTCCAAAGTTGTTCACACAGGCCAACCGGGGGCGATCGCCCTTGGGCCAAGGTTGCGCTTGGGCTAGAACCTGAAAAGGTAGTTCCGAAAACGCAATATTGGGATTCGGCGGGTTGCAGTGCAGTGTGCCGGGAATCGTGTCATGGCGCATGGCCAGCAAAACCTTGGTCAGGCCAGCGATGCCCGACGCGGCTTCCAAGTGCCCAATGTTGGACTTGACGGAACCCAAGGGAATTCGATCGCCCTGATATCCCTGCCGTTGAGCCACGGTGGCCAGCCCGCCCACTTCGATCGGATCGCCCAGGGCCGTGCCCGTACCGTGACATTCCACATACTGCAAGTCCCCAAACTGGATGCCTGCCTCCGAGAGCGATCGCTCGATCGACTCCGTTTGGGCTGGCCCGCTGGGAACCGTAAAGCCATTCACCCGGCCTCCGTGGTTAATGCCACTGCCCCGGATTACGCCCCAAATGAAGTCACCATCCGCCCGGGCCCGGGCCAAGGGCTTGAGCAACACAGCCCCCACGCCCTCGCCCGGCACATAGCCATCGCCCCCTTCACCAAAACTGCGGCAACGGCCATCGCGAGATAAAAAGCCCCATTGACTGAGGTAGAGATAGCGGAATGGGTGCAAGGTAAGGCTCACGCCCCCGGCCACCGCCATGGTGCAGTCACCGGCCAGCAGGCTTTGGCAAGCCAGGTGAATCGCCGTCAGAGACGAAGAACAAGCGGTATCGATCGCCAAACTGGGCCCGGTCAAATCCAGAAAATGGGAAACCCGGTTGGCAATGATCCAAAACAAGGCCCCAGCACCACTGGGCTGATCGGCACTCCAACTCAAATCCCGCGCCACGTGGGAATAGTCGTGCCACATGGCCCCAACAAAGAGGCCAACCCGTTCCCCCTGGCGCGATTGACGGCTGCCATAACCCGCATTTTCCATCGTGTGCCAAACCGACTGGAGAAACAGCCGCGCTTGGGGGTCAATTTGCTTGGCTTCCTTGGGCGCAATGTTAAAAAACAGCGGGTCAAATTCTTCAACCCCCGGGATAAAACCGCCCCACTTGCCATAGGTGCGATTGGGTTGTTTGGTTTCCGCAAAGTACGGCTGGTAATCCCAACGGTTGGCGGGCACTTCCGTGATGCACGATCGCCCTTGATACAGGTTTTGCCAAAAGGTTTCCAGATCAGGAGACTGGGGATAGCAACCATCCACACCAATAATCGCGATGTCATAGCCACCGGGGGGCCGCTGCCGATCGGGCAACTCCAGGGACTGGGTTTGGGGGATGGGGGCCTGAGGGTTAGCGGCTCCGGTGTTGGGAGCCTTCATCTCAGGAGCCTTCATCTCAGGAGCCTTCATCTCAGGAGCCTTCATCTCAGGAGCCTTCACCTCAGGAGCTTTGGGGGCCAAAGCTTGCGGCTCCGGGGAGGGTGCAGGATTGGGCGATCGGGTGACCTGGGTGGGGGCTGGCGCGATCGAGCTAGGAACTGGGGCCGCCGGAGATGGCGTGGCCGGCGCGGTGGTCGCGCCAGCAGGCGCGGTTAGCTGGGCCAGGTGGTTGGCTAGCACTTTGATGTTTGGATAGTCAAACAGGACGGTGGGTCGCAGGCCGGAATATTGCTTTTCGAGGGTTGCCACAATTTCCTCGATCATCAATGACTCCAGACCCAGGCTGAAAAACCCTTCCTGACGGGGTACGGATTGGGGATCGGTGTTCAGGGTGCGGGCAACCAGAGCGGCCAATTCTTGCTCGATGGTGGCGATCGAGGGGGTGGGCAGGGACGGCGGGGCGGATGGGGCGATCGCCGCCGGGGTCAAGGGGGCAGGCAATGCTGGGGGCACATTCGGGGCAGGGCGCGATCGGGAGAAGCGCTCAAAGATGGTTGCGTCCGTGCCTTTACCGGTGACCAGAACGGGCTGAGGGCGATCGCTGGTCAGCAGATCAAGGAAGGCAAACCGACCGGCCGCCGCGCTGAAGGGTTCCATGCCCGATCGCTGGAACCGCTCGGCCAGCATGTCGGTGGCTCCCATGCCGCGCGATCGCCACAGGCCCCACTGAATCGCCCCAGCGCGTCCGGGCCAATGGCGATTGCGGTAGGCACAAAAGGCTTCCAGCAGTCGATTCGCCACCACGTAGTTCGCCTGTCCAGGGTTGCCGGCCGCCACGGTGATTGAGGAAAATCCCAACCAAAAGGCCACGGGTTGATCCTGCAACCGTTGTTCCAAACGCAAAGCCCCAAGGAATTTGGGAGCAATCAGCCGATCGAGGGAGGCAAGGGTTTGGGCATGGAACAGCCGATCGTCTAACTGCCCGGCCGTATGAATCACGCCGTGAATGGTGCGGTGGGTGGTTTTCAGAAGCCCTGTGAGGCGATCGAGGTCGGCTTCTTGGCAAAGGTCTGCTTGTAGATAATCCGCCGTGGATCCCAAGGATTCCAGCAGGGCGATCAGTTGGTCGGTTTGGGCCCGGCGGGGCGATCGACCCACCAACAGAAAATGAACGGCCGTTTGCAGCGCGATCGCCTCGGCCACTTCTGCGGCCAAGGCCCCGCTCCCACCCGTGATTAAAATGCAAGATCCCGGTTCCAGGACGGAAACCGGCAAGGGAGGCGCAGATCCGGGGGCCACTTCCCGCAACTCGGCCCCATAGCGATCGCCCCCACGATAGGCCACGCGATCATGCTCCCAAGGGGTTGCCGCTTCCGCCGCGATCGTGGCGCTGGCTTCTCCAACGGTTAGTCCCAACTCCAAGTCCAGGGATTTCAGGCGAATTTGGGGCAACTCCAGGGCCACCGTGCGCCCCAGGGCATCAATCCCCGCCGTGGCAAACCCCAAAACCCGATCGCTCGGGGTCACGGCTTGGGCATCAAAGGTCACGGCCAAAAGCTGGAGCGGATCGGCGGGGCGCACTTTCGCCCACTGTTGCAGGAACAGAAAACAACCGCGCACGCCCTGGTTCAAATCGGCTTCGGCTTGGGTGACCCAATCCCGATCGCCCTGGGGCCCATGACCTGACCCCGCTGCCGGGGGAGCCGTGACCCAATAGACCAAGGCTGGGGAAAGGGGCGAGTCGATCGCGTCGGCCCCTGCGATCGCCCGGAATTGCTCGGGAGTCAACAGATGCGTCAGGCCCTGTCGCACTTGGTCTGGGTCAGTCCAATCCCACTGGCAAACCCGATCGCCCAAAACCTCAAAGGTTGAACCGGCTAGGCACAACTGAGCCTCAATCCCCTGCGATCGCAGCCGCTGGCGCAAGGCCAAACCCCAAGCAGCCCCCTGGGCAAAAATGATCGTCGGCGCGGCGGTGGCCTGAGTTGGGGATGCAGTGGCGGCGGGCAAAACAGTCCAGTCGGTTTCAAAGTAGGACACCTCCGGCGCAAGCAAGGGAGCCGCCGCCAGGGTTAACTCCCGAATCACGGCCAGGGGGCGGCCATCCGTCCCGATCGCGATCGCTGAAAACTGGCTTTCGGTAGCCTGGACTCGGCATTGTTGGCGCTCAAACCGGACGGTGACCCAGGATGCAGGCTCGCCAGCCGCCAGATCGTCGGATCGATCGGGCGATGCTGTGGGGGCAATTGCGGCAGCGGATGACGATTCCCACTGGGCTTGCAACTGGGATCCCCACCAACAGCCCGCCACTTGCCCCGGCACGACAAAATCTCCAAAATCTCGGGCATCGCCGCTCCGTTCCGCAGACCATTGCCGGTGTAAATACACGGCCGCTTGCAAAATCCCATCCAAAAAGGCGGTGCGATTGGGGGCTTGCAATTGAAAGAGGGCTACTTCATCGGTGATTTGGGCCTGATGGATCACCTGCAAGGCCCTGCCGTACTGATAGCCGCGCGATCGCAAGGCGGCATAAATGGCCGTTCCCGGAATCTCGCCCACCCGATCATGGCCAACCGGGCGATCACCTGATGCTCGCCCGGCCACTGGATCGAGGGGCGGTCCTGAGGATGACTCCGCAAAGGTGGCACTCAAAATCAGTCGATCGCGCTGCCAAACCTGAACCCGATTCGGCAACTCCACCTGGGCCCCCAGGGTCACGGCCTCCGCATCCCCCACCCCCAAGGCCACGGCCTGGTGCAAGGTAATCTCTGTCAGCAATCCGGGCGATCGACCCAGTGATCGGGTCACCGCATCCCAGGCCAAGCCAATGAAGCTGGCGGCGGGCACAATCCAGCGCCCATTTAAAAAGTGCGATCGGAGCACCAAATCGGTTTCGGGAAACACCTGCTCCCAGCGATCCAACAGGGCCCCGGAGGAGGGCAGCACCTCGCGGGCCGCCGGGGCAGCGGGCAACGGAGCCAGCCGATCGCCCTCGGATGCCTTGGGAAAGAGCCAATACAACTGGCGATCGAAGGGATAGCGCGGCAAGGACAATTTGGGATAGGTGGCCGGGAAATGGGCTGACCAATCCACCGGACTGCCCGCCAGCCAGGCCGCCAAGGCCGACTGCACCGAATTTCCCACATCCTCGGGAGTCAGCACCTCGGGTAGTTCGGCCAGCGAGCGCGGGCGATCGGGCAGCAATCCCGACAGCAGAACCGGCCAATCCATGCCCGGATCCAGCACGCCCATGGTGAAGGCCCGCACCAGTTCCGCCAAGGCCGCCGAACCCGTGGGATAGCGATCGGTCAAGTCCCACTTTTGGCACAAGCGAGCCAGGCTGCTGCGAATGGCCACAAACATCAAAATTCGATGCTCTGGGCGAGGTGCGTTCGATCGCAATGGGGACTGCAATGGAGCGTGCAACACTGAATCAAGGTCAATGCCCACCTGCTCCAACGGTTGCCGCCAGGTTTCCACAAAGCGCGTAAAGGTCATTTGCCGTCGCCACAGGGTGCGGGCCACCTGCAAAACCGATTCCCAATCTGCCTCCGGCAACGCCACCGAGGCCCAAAGGGTCTTGAGCGCTTCGGCATCCTGCACCAACTGGCCCAAGGTCGATCGCGCCTCCGAAGGCGTTTCCACCGTTGCCGCCACGGGCTGAGACGGCAGCTCAAATTGCGCCAACGCCCGCTGCACATCGGCCCAACTGCTGGCCAAACAACCAAATCGCCAAGGAAAGCTTTCGCGCCCCAGGGCCAGGTTCGCCGCGATCGTCCCCAAGTCGGCTGCGGCCACCCGTTGCGCCCCTTCCTGGCCCCACTGGGCAACCAAGGCGGCCAAGCTACGTGCTGATTTGGCAGACAACAGGAAGGGAATCACGGCAGTTACCCGATCGCCCGTCTCCGAGGCCCCTTGACCCGCGATCGCGTTCCCTGTCGCCAACGCCAACGGCGATCCGGCTTCCTCAGCCACAGCGGGCGACCGGGGTGGCTCTTCCAACACCAAATGGGCATTGCTGCCTCCAAAGCCAAAGGAACTCACCCCCGCTCGCAACGGCAAATCCGCCGCCGCCGGTTCCCAGGAACCAAGGGCCACCGCTGGCACAAAGGGAGAAGTGGTGAAGTCAATGAGCGGGTTGGGAGTCGTTAAGTTCAAGCTGGCGGGAATCTGACGATGCTGCAACATCATCAAGACCTTGATCACTCCGGCAATTCCCGCCGCCGCTTCCAAGTGGCCGATGTTGGTTTTCACGGAACCCACCTGGCAATAGCCGATCGCCTGGGCCGTGGTGCGGAAAGCCTGGCAAAGGGCCTCCATCTCGATCGGGTCGCCCAGGGAAGTCCCCGTGCCATGGGCCTCCACATAGGTCACCGTGGCCGGATCCACTTGGGCATCGGCGTAGGCCGCCTTCAACAGTTGGGTCTGTCGTCCCACGTTGGGGGCTGTGATGGACTCGCCCACCGCCGAATGGTTCACCGCGCTGCCCCGAATCACCCCAAAAATTCGTCGATTCTGGGCGATCGCCCGTTCCAGGGGCTGGAGCAACAGCACCCCACAGCCCTCGCCAGGCACATAGCCATCGGCCTGAGCATCAAACGTGCGGCATTGACCCGTTGGACTCAGCATCCTTGCTCGGGAAAATGACAGATGCTTCCAAGGGCGATGGTTAAGGGTTACGCCACCCGCAAAGGCTAATTCACATTCGCCCGATAGCAACGCCTGTCGAGCCAAATGGATGGCCACCAAAGACGAAGAGCAGGCTGTATCCAGGGTCAAGCTCGGGCCGCTGAGACCCAACACATGGGACAACCGATTCGACAGAATGCAACTGTAGCTGCCTAACCCCGAAAATCCATCAATTTCCACCTGGGGATCCGTCGTAACTTGCCAATAGTCCATGGTCATTGCGCCCAAGTAGACCCCTGTTGGCTGCTGACGGAGCGAAGCTAGGGACAGGCCGGCTTCTTCCACGCAATGCCAAGCCACTTCCAATAGCAACCGCTGCTGAGGATCCATGTACTTGGCTTCTCGGGGAGAAATGGCAAAAAATCCCGCATCAAACGATCGCCAATCCTTTAGGAAACCGCCCCATTTATTCCCCGTTTGTTCGCGGTAGGCTTGGTGATCCCAGCGATCGGGAGGAATTTCCCCGATCGCGTTCACACCCGCCGCCAAATTGCCCCAAAATTCATCAATATCCGCCGCCCCAGGAAAGCGACCAGCCAAACCAATTACAGCGATATCTTGAGTCATGGTGGGGTATCTCAAACCGGCTTTAATTTTTCGTGGGGCAGTCATTACTGAGGCGATGGAAGCGACTAGCACGATTAGGATGAGGCTTTCAACTCATCCCGCCAAGTCGAATGAGTCAACCATTGGATGGAGAGCATTTTGGCTAAACCATGATTTTTGAAAAGGATCAAAGTTAATTTCCGTTTGTCGCGGGAAGACCACTGAAAGCACAGTTTGATCGGCAATCCAAAGACGCGCTTGATATTGAGCAAAATGCCGAAAGCTGGCTCGATAGTGATTTGGAAAAATGCATTGCAAATCCGCGATCGACAACAGCTCCATCGGCACAGTCATGCCGCAGCGCAACACTTTTGATAGGGCTTCTTTTAATGTCCAAAGAGCCAATAGCCGCTGAGGATATTGAGAATATTGAGAATAGTAATCAAAGGTTCTGTCACACCAGCTTTTTTCGGAATCTGGAACCGCATCAATCAAGGTTTGATAAAGCGTGGGATTAAAGGTTTCCACATCAATGCCCACGGGGTAGCCCGCCTCAAAAGCAACCGCCACTGCCTGACCTGAATCATGGGCGATGCTCACCTCAAATGGCTCCTGCCCCCCATACCGCACCACTGGCTGCCCAAAGCTACCCGGTTCAATGGAGATCGATCGATAGTCACAATCGCCAATTAACTGAACCAAAGCCCCTTTGGCCGCCATTCGCCCCATCAAGTACGACATCCGCCGCCTCAAAACGGGCAACTTTTCAAAATAGTCCAACTCCGCAGGCGAGAGCAGTTGCGATCGATAGGGTGCAACGTCAACGTAGTTGGCAATGTTCACACATTCAAATCGGCAAGTGATCGATCGCATGATGCCAGCCCCTGTTTTAATTTGGCTTTGATTTGGCTTTAATCTGGCTTTGATTCAGCATTTTGCTTATTCAGGATTTTCATTAAATTGTTTCGGTGACCTAATCTAATTCTTAGGTTCCATTTGTTCATTAACTTGACCCAAAACTAGAAACCGAATTTAGTAATTCAGCGTAGGAGCTTAACTTAAACAATCAATTTGAGAATTTCACTGAACCACTGAATTAAAGAGCTGAGTTGGATGTTGAATTTAGAATTCTAAATTTCAGCACCTACTTAAAACCCAATTTAAGAAATTACTCTGAACGCCATTTTTTTGCTAAATTCACGGCTCGTTCGAGCGATTGCACATTCTGTCCAAAACGATCCATCACTGCCATACCCTTTGATGAGGAAGATGCATCCAAAATTACCCGCACAAATCCAGACAAAGTGCCATTTGATCCCACATCTAGATAAAGATTGGTTCCCATTGATTCCAAGCCTCGCAACGCCTTTTCAAAGTTAATGGGATTGCGGAACGCTTCCCAGAAAGTACGCACCGCCTGAGTTGGTTGCTGGTCATCGGCGCGATCGCCACATCCATAACGCCAAAAACGACCGGTTTGGAACTGAGGTAGGCGATCGAACTCTCGATCAATAATCTCTTGGGCTGAATCAATCCAAGGGGAATGAAACGCTTGGATCACCGGTAAACGCTGAAACAACACCGATTGACTCTGTAAGATTTGCTCTAGCCGATCGAGACTGCTCGATCGACCACTGACCACAAAACTTTGGTTGCAATTAATACTGGCCAAAGCAGTGTCTTGAAACCAATCAGGATGTTGATGCCAGAGATTTAAGCCATCCAAAATGGCTAGCATTCCCCCAACCGGCGTGTAGGATTCAAAGGCAAAGGATGCGCGAATTAAAGCAACCAGCAGTTGAAAGCGATCCACCACACCGCTGTAGGCCGCCGCTGTCAACTCTCCGAGGCTATATCCCAAAACCAAGTCAGGAAGGATACCCATCGACTCGATCGTGGCCGCCACCGCATAGTTAAACGTAAATAACAGCGGATTACTGTATCGCGTATACAAAAGTAGTTTTGAATCTTCTGCCAGTGCCGTTTGCGAGTCAGCAAACAGCTCAGTGGCCAAATGAATACCTAAAAGCGGCAACGCCACCTCAGAAAATTCATTCATGCAGTTCCGAAAAACAGGATGGCAGCGATATAGCTCCTGCCCCATTTCCATATACTGCGATCCTTGACCAGGAAACATGAAGACAACTTTCGCAGCCATGGCTTCAACTCCTAGTCTTCAACTGAGCTTGCAACTTGCGCCTTCAAATTTCCCTTAAACCTTTTCGGGAACCAAATCTGGAGAGATTTGATACAGCAGTCGGGTTAGCGTGTTGCCCACTCCCAATTCTTGAAACGTGCATTTTCCCCGATCGCACAAATGGGCGATCGTTTCCGTCCAGCGCACCGGACTCGCAATTTGCTGCGTTAAATTCTCAACCACATTCTCCAGCGTATAAGGCTGCGCTGAAGTGTTAGCAATCACTGAAAATCGCGGAGCACGAAAATTCATTGTCCGAATAAATTCTCCAAACTCTCGCGCTGCTTCTTGCATGTAACGCGAGTGAAAAGCCCCGCTAACATTCAACACCACATATCTCGTGTCTGGAATTTCCTCAAACACAGCCGCCAAATCATCAATATCGCGCTTGGGCCCTGAAATGACCACTTGCCGAGGCGAATTATAGTTCGCAATATCAACCGTATCAAATGCAAAATCATCTAATATTTTGCGAATTTTTTCCACATTGCTACCAATCACTGCCGCCATTCCCCCACCCTGCTGACGGCCCATCAATTGCCCTCGGTATCGAATTAAATTTAGCCCCGTTTCAAAATCAAACACTCCCGCCGCAAACAACGCATTATATTCGCCCAAAGAGTGCCCGCAAGCCGCATTAGGCCAAAAACCACCCGAATCAATATGGGACTGCCAAGCCAAGGCATTCACCACAAATAAAGCAATTTGAGTAAATTCTGTCCGGCTCAAATTACCATTGGGATCATGCAAACACAGCTCTTTTACAGAAAAGCCAAGAATATTATCTGCTTGCTGCAAAAGCTGCGGATAATGAGGAAATAGTTCATTCCCCATTCCACAAAATTGGGATCCTTGACCCGGAAAGAGAACAACATTTAAATTCATCATGCCGCTCCTTCAGTGCGTCAATCAGGACGTTTAGGTAACATGGAGGAAGTTCAGCGAAGCCAACTAGACAGCGCAAACTTCAAAGCGAATTTCAAAGCAAGCTCGTAGTCATCAGCTTCGAGAAACAGGTCTTTAACAACAGGGCCCTAAGATTGAGAATTAAAGAATCTGGCAGTTTTCGTCTTGTCCAATCCATAGGATTGAAACCTAGACCAAGCGTCGAAAGCACTGATTCTTCAATCCAAGTTTTTAGAATCAGAGGTTGTAATCAGGCAGTGCAGCTTGCAAATTCCTCAACCATCAGATCAAAGATTTTGCCCATATCGCCACGGCTAATTGAAGACTCGCAGAAGCCCACACCAAGCGTGACGGTGTTCCTAAAGGTAGAAGCCGTCATCATAAAAGCTGGGGCATAGGCAACGGGACCCAAGCCGTAGGAATAAACCACTTGATGTCCTGGGATGGGGATGTCAGTGTTGCCAACATCCGAAAATAGGGGTGTGCCAATTCCTGATTCAGCAGCTTGGTCAAAAGCTTGGTTCAGTAGCCAGTCTACCCACGCAAAAGGAATGAGAAAAAGAATTTCCATGGCGATTGCTGGCAAAACGCCAGGCATGGCTCTTTTTTGGCTGATTAAGTCAGATTTTATGAAAGACAAGGTGTCTGCAAAGGAGTCTGCTTGGTTGACGTGAATGTTAGAAATCAATGGAACCGCGAGATTACAAATTTTAGGCATATCTCCATGCCGGAGATAATGGCGAAGGTCGAGGGTGTTGATAATTGGAAGTGATGCATCGGGCCCTGCATTGGTGAACCGACGCAGAGCACGCGCAAACCCTGTCAACATCACTTGATTTAGGGTTGCTCCACGATCTTTCGCATACTGAATTAGATTCTCAATCTGCCCCCGATCCAATTTGTAGGTTATGTATATTTGATTTTCATGGGTGCAATTGCTAAATGGCACTTTTAATTGACCTGGCTTCAAGAAGTTCTTCTTGCCCTTTTTCAGCAATTGCCATCTCTTTTTGGCAGGAACCTTGTCAAGAACTTGCCATCCATCACGCCGAACGGTTACAGAACTCGGGGTATGTTCCTGACCGTTTTGCAGCACCCCATAGGTTTCAGCAAGGGACTGAAGCAAACACCGCAGTCCACTGCCATCAGAAACAACATGGGACATCTTGAGGCAAAACGTATCTTGAAGTGCGTTTTCGCCTTGGTGCCGGAAAATTCTCAGTTGCACCAAGCTATCGGTTGTTGGATCGATCGATCGAGATCTAAACTCTTCAACAGCCTGTTGCACATCGGCGACTTCAAGCAGCTTGAATCGGTCTTTATGTTTTTCCTCAGATCGCAGCCAGTAGGGCGATACACTGTTGTTCACCCACTGGCATTGCAGGATCACCTCTGAATCTAAAACCAAATCGAAGCTCTTGAAAAATAGATCTTCATTCAGGCAACTATCTAGTGTAAAAACGCATTGAACAACGCCATTACAGGTTGCGAGGCTAATGTATTGGATTTTGTCTTGGGCCGAGGCAGGAAATTCTGAAGATGAAAACATAGCTTTATCCTTACTTTGTCCTTCGCCGCTTCAAGAGTCAATCACGGCTATTGCTAGCCTTAGGAATTTTTTGAATTGACTGATCAACAATTTTGTCAACAATCTTTTTTTGACAAACTTCGACAAATTTTCGACAAAAATATTCTTAGTTCCTGAGCTAGTTTTTCAATTAAAACCTCCCAGGAAAATTTTTCAAAAAGACCCTCTCTTAAGACAAAAGGCCGAAGTAGTTTGGCGTGATGTCTAAGTTTTTTGTCAATTTGAGTTTTCTACAGGTTGAAGTTACGGTCAAACAAGGATGCCAAACAAGCCAGCACCCTTGCTTAATCCAACCCCGAAGATCGCTGTTTAAGTAAGTGCATCTCCGCCTTTCACAAGGGCAAGTGAGATATTCTTGGCCAGGTCTTTGAGCCACTTCTCCCCTGATTGCTCATTGAGAGTCTTGAATTCACTGGCAGCCTGGATTTGCGAATCGACAATCTTTTCCAAAATTCCCTTGGCAGAAACTGGAGCAGCCTCGATCGCGCCTGCTTGAGCAGCAGGGTCAACAACCTTCTTCTTGTAAATCACAACCGGCATGGCTTCACCAATTGAGTTAGCCTCAAATGTGATGATTCGCTTGATTTCTGATCCAACCTGGATAGGGGTTCGCATGGCTTTTGGTATTCCTCAAAATCAAACTCAATCCTCATTCAGATTAATGTATTCTCTTATTAAATGTCAAGTCAAATTGAAGCATTAAATGATTTTCTAAAAATCTTTTAAAAGGTCATTTTTGAAAAATCAAAGACCAAGTTTAGGCATCAAAAGATTGCCTTTTCAAGGCAGAAATTATTTGGACAATGACTTTAAATGGAGTTATTTTTCTCGAAAATCTTTCTCGAAAATAACTGATTAATGAATAAATTGAAGTAATTAGAAGATAGTGATGTCGAGAAGACTATAGCGAAGAAATTGGTCTGCAATTATCAGTCGGTTTAGCCCAACTGAATTATTTTCTACTAGTTAATTGAGCTTATTGCTTCAGTTTATCTCTGATTAACGAAAAGCAGAAATTAAGGCGAGATTAAAGACTGATTCCAGTACATTAACGCTGCCACATTGTGAATGAGATCGCGATATTGGTCTCAAGGTTTAGTGGAAAACTACTCTTTTCCAATCTGAATTAGACCACTCCCTCCTGTTTGAGCGTAGGGTTCAATGTATCTGATTCCTAAGGGATAAACGGAGTGGCTAGGCCTTTCTAGTTCCTGCCAATGCTCGTCATCCCGTAGAGGTGTTTTGGGACAAAAGGGCAGGTAATTCTAAACTTCACGGGAGCCGCCATTTCTTTTTTGCAAGCCAGAGAAGAGCTAACTGACCAATTAAAAAAGGTTCAGCATAGAGCGCTCTTGTTAGCACTGATTATGCTTATCCGCGTTAGGAATGGATGTGCAAATTAGTCAACACCGTGCCATGGCCAACTCAGAGAGGGAAATGACGTTGCTCCCATGAATTCATGATTCGCTTAGGCAGCAGCAATCGTTGCCAATTCGTCCTTGAGTTTAAAGAACTCCGCCGTCGCCTCATAACCACTCTTCACCAGCCGCAGCTTGTCCTCGTGGCTCATGTTGAAATCAGTGGGCGAGAGCTTTAAGGTGTCAATGCTGATCGTCCGTGCCTTGTTGCGGGCGCTGATCCGAATGGAGGACGTAGCCTCAAATAGGCTTTCGAAATACTCCTTCAGGTCAAAGCCTTTCTCTAGACCAGAGGGGCTGAAGCCGGTTCTTAAGCTCACTCCCAAGGTTTCTTCGTTGTAGCCCTCTTCGCTGGTGAAGGGCGCATAATCAAAAGTCCACAAGGGATAGGGCAAGATCAAGCCACCATCAACATAGTAGTGATTGTCGGGAATGCCGCCGGGGAATCGCCAAGCTTGGAAGAAGAAGGGAATGGACATGGAAGCGCGCACTGCGCCTGCAATTGGCGTGTCAGGAGTCGCACGGTAGGAGAACTCCCGCAATCCTCGAGCGGTCAAATCTGTACCGAAGACATAAAGATCTGCAAATCCAGCATCTACGAGATCTTCAAAGGTGGCCTTCTTCGTTAGTTTGCGCGCAATGATGTCTTGGATCCACTGATAGAAAACATCCCCGGCATAATAACCATAATTCTGGACGAGGTTAATCGGGCTGGTGGGATCGGTGAACTCCCCCATGTTCAGGTTCATCATGATGTCTTCGATCTCTGCTGCTGAAAACCTCAGGGCAATTAAGGTTCCCATGATGGCTCCCGCAGAAGACCCAGCAACGCGCTCAAATTTGGAGAGGAGGCCGCGCTCGTTCAGGGATTGCACAACCCCTACGTAGGCTGTTCCTAACACGCCTCCTGCTTGCAGTGCCAGGTTTTTGTAGTTACCGCTGCTCATGAATCAAACTCCTTGTAGGTAAAACTCGTGACTGGAATGGGTTGACCTGTGAAACTCGTTCCGAAAAGCTCTGAGGCGAGGCAATGAGCGGCATAGAAACGTAGACTCAGGGCGCTTGAACGGTTCAGCCCTTTGCCTAAACCACTAGCCTTGGCGCTCGGGGATGCTACAGAGCAAATGGCAGCAAGCTCTTAGATTCAGGAGTGCGCCGAACAATGACAAAAACGGGGGTTGTTGCTTGGGTGATTTGCCCCTGTTCCCGCATAGCAAAAAGGGTTTGGGTGACTCCGTCGTAAATCGCGCCATCTCCTCTGGTCAATAACTCTTCGAAGCAACGATCGGGGGTTGCTTCATCGGATTCCAGTTCAACAATGATGGGGAAGGAACCAGGGCTGGGGATGGTCTCGCTGGCGGCAGCGGCTTCGGCGGCAGCGGCTTCGGCTTCCTGAACTTCAGCGGGCAGCGGGATGTTGGGGAGAATTTCTGGGAGTTCCAGTGCAGCGCTCTTCCAAATAGGGGAGCCTTGCAAGGTTCCATGGTTGGCAGCGGTGCTCTTGTCGTTGATGACATCTCCGCTGCCTTCGTTCAAAGGCCAATAGCCCAACAAATTCTCTTCGGATCCGAGCAGTCGATAGGACTTGTAGGCTTGAATTTGCTCTTGAGTGCGTGCAGTGCCCCAGAACCGAACTTCGGTCAAATCGCCTTGGAAATATTCGCCATGGCCCTCTGCTTTGCGGCCAATTTCGAGGGGGCCTTGGGTGATGGAGGCGGGGGTGTCGCCCAGGATGGTTTGAACTAGCTCTCCATCGAGGTAGAAAAACACATCGTTGTCAGCATTGAAGACGATGGCAACGTGATACCAAGATCCCGCTTCGATCGAAACAGAGGCTGCATAGTCAACAATCCAATATTCCGTAAAAAGTAGCGCTTCGTTGATGAGGCCAAAGCCAAAGCCTGGAAATTTAGAAAATAAGCGTAGGTAGCCACCAATTTGCGCAACGTTCACCCAAGCTTCGAAGGTGAAATTATTAGCAGGGGAGAGGGACTCTTGATGGGGAATTCGGATGTAATTCGACTGACCATCAAAATGAAGTACTGAAGTCATGGTGATTAGAACCTTGGATGATTGGTGTCATTTCCAAACCAAACTATTGAATAAAAACAGACATGTTTATTAATACTGGAGTATCTAATACTGAAGTATCAACATTCGTCTGAATTTAATTCACAAAACAACCATCTCTCGCAAATTCCAGAATATTTCTTGATAACCGAACAGGCATATTCGGCTTTCTTAATATTCTACATGAACCCAATTAACCTCCAGAAAAAATGTCATCAAAGCTAGAGAATTTTGAGTAAGTAGATCCAGATAATTAGGATCCCAGCCCAAACTTCAATAGCAAGATTGGGAACACTTTTAGCCCAAGCTGAGTATTGATTTGGTGGTAACCAGCTCACGGCTGTTTCGAGGTGTTGATGCAGAAAAATCCAAGCCAAAACGATGATCCCAAGCCAGAGTAATTTCTTGGCTTTGTCAGCGAGCTTTGACGAGGTTTTTTGCTCAGCGACTATTCTTTTGCGAACTGCCTTGCCACGAAGCTCGATCGTTGTCAGATCGGAAAATTCGGCAACTTTCTCCGTGAGTTGCATCACAATTTCCGTGATGCCCAGTTGCTTAAGCTGAAGCTGACTGCGCTTAACGGCCCCTCGAAAATATCCACCAACGAGACTCATATAATCTGCGTTGGGAACTAGGTAATTCAAGGATGCATCCATCAATCCCCAGGTGCGGAAGACTCGCAGCAGTTGCCAACTGGAGGAAACGCGGTTCCTGCGCATGACCGACCCAATTTGAACCCCGATCGAGCTGATCGACTTCTCATGGTATGAGAGGCTGCGGATGTTCATTTTGGCATCCCACTGGCGATAGCACTGGATCAGTTGCGCTTTGACGTTTTCAATGTCTCCTGTGGGCAGGGAATCGCACAACATCAAACTGTAATCTAGTGCTCGATCGTAGTCCCGTTCTCCGAGAGCCTGCATACTGCGTCGGTAGTAGCGCAGGAAGTGGGAATCGAGACTGCCGATCGCCCCCAAATCAATGAGGCAAATGTGGCTATCTCGCAACAGCATGACGTTGCCAGGATGCAAGTCCCCATGAAACAAGTTATCTTCCAGCATTTGACGGAAGAAACTTTCAAAAAGGCGCTTTCCCACCAACTTCGGGTCAATATTATTGAGTCGAAGAATCTTTTCCAGATATTCGGGATCAGTACTGGCGGCACGGATATAATCTGACATCAAGATGCCGGGAATATATTCCATGGTCAGGACTTTCTTGGTGCTGTAATCACCAATCACAGCGGGAACATAGATGTTGTGTTCCCTGAGCGTCACCGTCATCCGTTCCAGGTTGGATGCTTCGTAGCGATAATCAATTTCCTCCTGAATCATTTGATCAAGCTCTAGGCTGATGTTGTCCCAATCCACATAGCTCTGTAGCTTCAGCTTCTTGATCAGGGAGAGCAAGAAGCGGATGAGTTGTAGATCTTGACCAAACTTTTCTTCGACATCCGGGCGCTGAACCTTAACAGCAACCACACCAGGAAAGGATGGGATTCGGGCCCTGTGGACTTGCGAGATTGACGCAGCCGCAAAGGGCCGCTCTTCAAACTCAATGAAGATCCTTTCCAGAGGGAGACCTAATTCCTCTTGGATAATTTGCCGAACATAGTCCAGGGAAAACCCATAGGATCGATCCTGAAGCTTGGAGAGTTCTTGGCAAATTTCGGCGGGGAAGAGATCCAAGCGAAGCGACAGGAGCTGACCCACCTTAATCAGCAATCCCCCCAGCTTTTCGATGGAGAACCGAATATCCCGAGCCAGCTCTGTTTTGAGGTTGGCTGCACCCATCGCATTCTTGAGGGAGTACTTGAGGGTCAGCCGAGAAACCTCGTACAGCACCAAAACGATTCGGTTCTTCAGGAAGCTTAAGTTGTTGACCGGGAGCAGCCTTTGCTCTGGCGGCAATTCCAGTGGGATCGGGATCAGATCGGGCTGAATCATTAAATTTGTGCTGATGCTTACACGGGACGATCGGACACTTGCGAAATCTGTCCCCAAAACTTCAGCTTAAGCTTCAGCTCAGCAGCCTTTGGGGATGATTGCACATCAGTTCTTCACTAGTCGTCGGAGGATGCAACAACAACAAATACGGGGATGACGCTTTCGGGCAAAATTCCTTGGGCTTTCAGTTGCTCTAGGGCAACGGATACGTTGTCACAAATGAGACCTTTGCCGGAGTTCACCAATTCTTCGATGTCAGAGTTTGCCTGTGGCTCCATTTCAATAACAATCGGAAATTTCGAGGACTTTGTGCTATTTCCCATGACTGTCACTGTTTACGTTGCTAACGGTCGGCGACGCTCTGTATTTGCACGCCTGCACTCCCCAGGTAGTGTACTCCAATTTTTTTGGAAAAGTCACCGTGAATTATTTTTTTACAAGTTTTTGAAATTCTTTAATTTTATCTTAAACCGTATTCAAATATACAATTTTTCAGTCTTTGCATCTTTGATCGATCTTGGCGTTTGATGAATGTTTTTATACTTGAAAAATCTCGATTTTGCTGCCTTTAGGTATCGTTAAGCACATAAAAACAGCATGAATGCAAAGCGATCAAATATTTCAGCAACCTATGATCGCCGCAAGCTTTCCTGATTAGTTTCATTAAACCTAAGAGACAGCCAACCGCAGTCGATCGATTGGAACAAGACTTTCCAGACGAAGGTTACGGAATAGGCTTCAGAATTGAGGAGTAGACGAAAATGCAAAGATTATCTTTCGGCTGATTTTCGCTCTCTAATGAACGCGAAAGATGGGCGTTTTCTGAATCAATTGGTGGTGTGGTGACAGATCACAGGCGATCGGGGGGTGACGAAGCGGAGGCAAAGAGCGGCGGAGAGTAAGCCAGGTATGAATCGGCGGGTTAAAACTCCGATTTTGGGGAGTACGGGTTTCTACTGATGCGAAAGGATTTGAAGGAGGTGGAGGCGATCAAAAAGGTGAGGTGGCGAATCTGACGACAGACTCACCACCTCACGGGATTGGAAAGTTTAGAACAGGGCTGAAACGAGTGTTTTGCGGTGCTGCGCTGTGCGGTGCTGTGCTGTGCTCAACGCCTTACGGCATCAGAGGTTTGATCACCGATCACCCGCGCGATTTGGTTGTCGAGAAATTCGCAGTGCTCAACGCCTTACGGCATCAGAGGTTTGATCACTTGGTTAGCTTTTGCAGTTGGCGATCTTGCAACCGTGCTCAACGCCTTACGGCATCAGAGGTTTGATCACCGGGTGGGATAGATGCGCCCCCACCTGTTGTTGCTGGGTGCTCAACGCCTTACGGCATCAGAGGTTTGATCACGCGATCAAGCTCTGTCAGAGTTGCGCCGCGAATTGGGGTGCTCAACGCCTTACGGCATCAGAGGTTTGATCACAGAGATCCATCGCTTGATCGGGATGCGCTATACCTTCAGTGCTCAACGCCTTACGACATCAGAGGTTTGATCACCGGATTATTGATGCGGCCACAGGCGACACGATCGAGTCCGTGCTCAACGCCTTACGACATCAGAGGTTTGATCACTCTTCAGCGCGTGCTGAATTTGGCGGGCCCGTTCCAACTGTGCTCAACGCCTTACGGCATCAGAGGTTTGATCACGGGCAATGCCCCTACTTCAACCCCGCCTACAACGACCGTGCTCAACGCCTTACGGCATCAGAGGTTTGATCACGGAATTTAATGGACGTTTGTGGTTTTTTCAAAACTGCGTGCTCAACGCCTTACGGCATCAGAGGTTTGATCACGCGCCGGGAAAGATTTGCTCAAGGGTCGCTTCGGCGTGCTCAACGCCTTACGGCATCAGAGGTTTGATCACGACAGCTCAACGGGAAAGCCGACTCCGACCACAACGTGCTCAACGCCTTACGGCATCAGAGGTTTGATCACGCGAATTCCCTTGGCCGCGGCCACCGCCTCAGGGGTGTGCTCAACGCCTTACGGCATCAGAGGTTTGATCACACGACCAAAGACGGACAAAAGTGGTTGGCGGTCAAGTGCTCAACGCCTTACGGCATCAGAGGTTTGATCACTGGTCACGATCCGCCCGTTCCGTCAGGTTTTCCACATGTGCTCAACGCCTGACGGCATCAGAGGTTTGATCACCTGCTTCGTTCAAGCGAAACTCGTTTGTATAGACCGTGCTCAACGCCTTACGGCATCAGAGGTTTGATCACCGGCCAGCTCCGGTGCAAATGATCGATCGAGGTTTTTGTGCTCAACGCCTGACGGCATCAGAGGTTTGATCACCAATGCCGGCCGTGATGCCCGCCGCTAGATTCGACATGTGCTCAACGCCTGACGGCATCAGAGGTTTGATCACCCCGCCGCTTGAAACCCTTACGGGACAAGCGCCGAAATAGAACCTTACAAGCATCTTAGCCGATCGCCCCGCATCTGCCCAAAAATCACCCCCGATCGCCCTTTTGCCGATCGCCCAACCCTTGCCCCATCTCCCTTTCAGCTATTTACAAGCATCTCCAAAGATCCCAAAAATCGCCAAACCCAAACCCCATCAACATTCTGCGCCCTTCCAACCCCTCGCCCCGCCGCCACCGCCCCAGGTGCTTGTTTTTGGGCAACATTCCCGCCCGATCGCCCCCGTCCGATCGCGATCCATGCCGAAAGCCCGATCGCCCCATTGGCCCCAAACAATCCAGAGCGCCAAAGCGAATTAGACGCTATGGAATTCGTTACAATGCGGTTGGCTTCCTTTCCCCGTTTGCCCTACCGTTCCGCTCCTATGACCGACGTTCCCGTTTCGCGCATCCGTAACTTCTCGATCGTGGCGCACATTGACCACGGTAAATCGACCCTGGCCGATCGCCTGCTGCAAGATACGGGCACAGTGGCCGCGCGCGACATGAAAGAACAGTTCCTCGACAACATGGAACTGGAACGGGAACGGGGAATCACCATTAAATTGCAAGCGGCGCGGATGGACTACCGGGCCAAAGACGGCAACGACTACGTGATCAACCTGATTGATACCCCCGGTCACGTGGACTTTTCCTACGAAGTGTCCCGCAGCTTGGCCGCTTGCGAAGGGGCCCTGCTGGTGGTGGATGCGTCCCAAGGGGTGGAGGCCCAAACCCTGGCTAACGTTTACTTGGCCTTGGAAAATAATTTGGAAATTGTGCCGGTCTTGAACAAGATCGACCTGCCCGGTGCAGAACCCGATCGGGTGGCTGGCGAAATTGAAGACACGATCGGCCTGGATTGCAGCGAGGCCATTCACGCCTCGGCCAAGGAAGGGATCGGGATCCGCGAGATTTTGGAAGCGATCGTCCAAAAAGTGCCCCCGCCAGCGGACACCGTAGACAAACCCCTGCGGGCCCTGATTTTTGATAGCTATTACGACAGCTATCGGGGGGTGATTGTTTATTTCCGCGTCATGGATGGCCGAGTGAAAAAGGGCGACAAAGTGCGCCTGATGGCCTCCGGTAAGGAATACGAAATTGATGAATTGGGCGTGTTGGCCCCGAATCAATGCCCGATCGATGAGCTGCACGCGGGAGAAGTGGGCTACTTGGCCGCTTCGATTAAGGCCGTGGGCGATGCACGGGTGGGCGACACCATCACCCTGGTCAGCAAACCGGCGACGGAACCTTGGCCCGGTTACACGGAAGCCAAGCCGATGGTGTTTTGTGGGCTGTTTCCGACGGATTCCGATCAGTTTGGCGAGCTGCGGGAAGCGCTCGATCGCCTGCGTTTGAACGATGCGGCCCTCAGCTACGAGCCAGAAACCTCCAGCGCCATGGGGTTTGGCTTCCGTTGCGGCTTCCTGGGGCTGCTGCATATGGAAATTGTGCAAGAGCGGCTGGAGCGGGAATATAACCTGGATCTGATCGCCACCGCGCCTTCGGTGGTTTACCGCGTCACCAAGATTGATGGTGAAGTGGTGATGATTGACAATCCCAGCGAGCTGCCGGAGCCGCAATATCGCGAAACAATCGAAGAACCCTACGTGAAGGTGGAAATGATCACGCCCGAAAGCTTTGTCGGGACGTTGATGGAGCTATCGCAAACGCGGCGCGGGGTGTTTGTGGATATGCGCTACCTGACCCAGGGCCGGACAACCTTGATCTATGAAATTCCGCTGGCGGAGGTGGTAACGGACTTTTTTGATCAAATGAAGTCGCGATCGCGCGGTTATGCCAGCATGGAATATTCTCTGATTGGCTACCGGGAAAATCCGCTGGTGCGGCTGGATGTGCTGATTAATGGCGATCGGGTGGACTCCCTCTCCGCGATCGTCCACCGGGATAAGGCCTACTACGTGGGCCGGGCCCTGGTGGAAAAGCTGAAGGAGTTGATCCCGCGCCATCAGTTCAAAGTGCCGATCCAGGCCACGATCGGCTCGCGAGTCGTGGCCAGTGAAGCGATCCCCGCCCTGCGCAAGGATGTGTTGGCCAAGTGCTATGGCGGTGATATTTCCCGGAAGAAGAAATTGCTGAAGAAGCAAGCGGAAGGGAAAAAGCGGATGAAGGCGATCGGCACGGTGGATGTGCCCCAATCTGCGTTCATGGCCGTGTTAAAAATCGATCGGGAATAGGGCGATCGACCTGGGGCCCATGGGAGCCAACCCCTTGCAAGATGGTTCAAAGCTTGAGAATTTAGGGTGCATTCCGGCGTAACTTTCGGATCAGTGGGGGTTAAGGGCTGTTTTCAGGGACTTTTGCAGGGCGATCGGGACTCACCATCCCCATGCACCCGGTGAACCTCCCACAGTCGCATCCGGAGTTCGTTCCGCAAAGGGCGTAAGGAACATTGAGTCCTTACTGGGTCACGGAACAAAGCCGATCGAGGCCAAGTGGGAAGGAAGCCAGTCAGCGGCGCTCCGAACTACAATAGGTCATCAAAATTCGCCAAGAGCCTGATCGGTGGTCTGAGTCCTACTCCATCCGGCATCAGTCCCTGGGTAACCTGTTCTGAAAACTCGCAGTCGCCAATGCCCTAAACCCTTACCATTCGTTGGCTGAAGCGATCGACCAGTTGTTCGTTGCCCTTTGGCATTTCAACTCCCCATCATCCCGCGCTAGGGCGCTATGGCCGGCTCTTTGCTCCCACAATGGATGCTTCTTCACTCCCAACGGCAACTTGGCCCGCAGTTTCTCCAGCACCACAGCCTGGGTTGCAACCCGATCGGGGCTGGGGGGCAAGCCCCATGATGACCAAGCCCACAGTCCTGGTCATTGACGACGAAGCCGATATTCTCGATTTGCTCTACCGAACGCTGCATCGAGAGTTCCAGGTTTTGCGGGCCAACAATGGCCCAGAAGCCTTGGACATTTTGGCCAAAGACCCCAACGTGGCCGTCATCATCTCGGATCAGCGAATGCCGCTGATGAGTGGGACGGAATTTTTGAGTTTGACGGCCGAGCAATATCCGGACGTGATGCGGATTATTGTCACCGGCTACACGGATGTGGATGACCTGGTGGAGGCCATCAACTCCGGCAAGGTGTTTAAGTACGTCACGAAGCCTTGGGATGACGAGGATCTGAAGGCCTCGGTGCGCAAGGCGGTGGAAACCCACAATGTGTTGCGATCGCGCACTTGGGAGTTGCGCCAAGCCCTGCGGCGGGAGTCATTGCTCAACGAAGTTTCCACCACGGTGCGCAGTGTCATGGACTCGCGCACGATGCTGCAAACGATCGTGGAGGCGGTGGGCCAGGCCTTGCAGTCAAACTGCTGTTTGTTGCGGCCCGTGGAAGATGGCCACCTGACCAATGAGCAGTTTGTCCATTGGTCGAGCGATCCCACGGCGGTGACTCAGCAGTCGATCGAAACGATTTTTGAAAGTTTGCGGGAAACGGTTTGGCTGGTGGAGTCGGCCACGTCGGTGGATGATGCGGCCACGGATCAGCGGCTGCAAACCTCGGAACCGGTTTGGCAAGGGCGGCAATCGGCCTTTGAGCGGTTGGGCATTCGATCGAGCGCGATCGTACCGATGGTCTATCGCGGGGAAGCCATGGCCGTGATGGCGCTCCATCGCTGCGAAACGGTGCAGCCCTGGAGCGAGGAAGATCTGCAGTTGGCCGTGGCGGTGGCCGATCAGGCGGCTTTGGCCCTGGCCCAAGCGCGGGCCTACGATCGGGTGCGGGCCCTGGCCGATCAAGAAGCCCTGGTGAACGCGATCGCCACGGCCATTCGATCGAGCCTGGAACCCAAAACCATCTTTGCCACCATCACCCAGCAGTTACGCCAGGCCCTGAAGTCCGACGGTTGCGCCCTCTCCCTTTGGACCAAGGACGATGAGTATGTGCAATGTGTGGGGTTTGATGAGGTTCCGCCCTTGGGCGGCAATCATCACGATTGGTCTTGGAGTCCCCAGCAAGTGGATCCGGTGGCGGCGGCCCGGCAACATGAGCCCCTGCCCCGCTCGATCGCCCCGATCGTCAGCAACCCCGTTTTGCAACAACTGATCGACACCCAACAGCCGATCGCCCTCGATGACCTACACGAAAGCAGCCTCTCCGCCAGCTTGCCCCTGAAGCAGCAGGCCCGGGCCCTGTTGGTGGTTCCCCTGCTTTCGGAGGGAAAAATCATCGGCAGCATTTCCCTGCGCCAGGCCAATCCCCGCCCCTGGAAGCGCACGGAAATCAAGCTGGTGCAAGCGGTGGCCGTCCAAGCGGCGATCGCAGTGCAACAGTCGCGCCTCTACCAAACCACTCGTCAACAGGCGGAACAACTGCTGGCGCTCGATCGGCAAAAGACCGAATTTTTCCAAAACATTTCCCACGAGTTCCGCACGCCCCTGACCCTGATGATTGGGCCCCTGGAAGCGGCGGTGAATCAAAAGCAAGGCTTGCCCTACGAGCAGGCCGACGTGGCCCTACGGAACTCGCGGCGACTGTTGCGATTGGTGAATCAACTACTGGACTTGCAGCGGGTGGATGCGGGCCGAATGCAGCCCACCTTCCGCCCCTGCGATTTGGCGGAGTTTGCCCGCTACATTTTGGAATCCTTCCGCCCCTACTGCGATCGCAAGGAGATCGCCCTGGTGGCCAACCTCACCCCCTGCCCCGACACCTATCTGGACAGCGAGCGCTTCGATAAGGTGCTCTATAACCTGCTCTCCAATGCCATGAAGTTCACGCCGCGCGGCGGAACGATCACGGTCACGGTGGAAGCCACGGGGCAGCATTATCTGTTGCAAGTGAGCGATACGGGGATCGGGATTCGGGCCGACCAAATTCCCCACCTCTTTGAACGGTTCCGCCAGGCCGAAGGTTCCGTGAGTCGGGGTTACGAGGGCACGGGTCTGGGCCTGGCCCTGGTGAAGGAGTTGGTGGAACTCCATGGCGGGCGGGTGACGGTGGAGTCGGACTATGGCCAGGGGGCAACTTTCTCCGTTTGGTTAGACCGGGGTTCCACCCACCTGCCGCCCGATCGAACGATCGAGCAACCGGTGGCGATCGAAGGCAGCCGCGCCGCGATCGAGCTGGCAGACCTGGCCGCCGAATTGCTGGAGCATGATGCCGCCACCCGCGCCAACGATCCATTGCCGGATCCGGAACCGCAGGACTTGGGCGATCGACCATTGGTGCTGGTGGTGGACGACAACCCCGACCTGCGGAGCTATGTCAGCAGCATTTTGCGTCGGAATCAATACGGGGTGATTGTGGCCCGCAACGGGGCCGAAGGCATCGCCGCCGCCGAGCAATACCAACCCCATCTGATCTTGACCGATTTGATGATGCCGGGGGTTTCCGGGTTAGACCTGATTCGGCAGGTGCGCCAAGACAAAGCCCTCCAGGGCACGCCAATTATCTTGCTGACGGCCAAGGCCGATGCCGACACCCGGGTTGAAGGGGTGGAAATTGGCGCAGATGCCTATCTGGCCAAGCCCTTTGACGATCGGGAATTGCTGGCGGAAGTCCATAACCTGATCGCCCTCAAGGCCAATGAACGCAAGGTTTCGGAACTGAATGCCTACTTGACTGAATCGGTGTTGCGGCGCTTTTTGCCGGGATCCTTGGTCAACAAGGCGGCCGCGGGCGAGTTGATGTTGGACTTGCAACCGGAGCCTCGGCTCATTACGGTGCTGTTCAGCGATATTGTGGGCTTCACGCAGCTCTCGAACACGGTGCGATCGCGCAAGGTGGCCGAGCTGCTGAATGAATACCTGTCGGAAATGACCCACATTGCCTTTGCCAACGGCGGCACGATCGATAAGTTCATGGGCGATGCGATTTTGGTGCTGTTCGGTGCTCCCGAGGAAGCCACCCCCAACGAGCAGGTGCAGCGGGCCGTGCGCACCGCGCGTCAAATGTCCGAACGACTGCACCAACTGAATCAGGTTTGGGGCGAGCAGGCCATTCCCCCTGTCCGGTTCCGCTGCGGCATTCATCAGGGTACGGCGGTAGTGGGCATGTTTGGCAGTGCGGAGCGATCGGACTACACGGCCATTGGCCCCTGCGTGAACATCGCTTCTCGGATTCAGCAGGCGGCCCGACCGGGCACGGTTTTGGTGTCGGCGGCCGTGGCGGACTATTTGGATGAAAACGACATCGAAAAAGTGGGGCCCTTGGAATTGAAGGGCGTTGATGAAACGGTGTTGACCTTCTCGGTCAATCTCAACCTAGAAGACTAGGGCTGGCCCATGCTCAATCTTCAGTCGGGCCGACCCACGGCCGTGAAAGCAGCCCATTGGAACGGGTTGGGGTAGCGATCGCGGGTTTGGATCATGGCTTGGCGCAGGGCCGCCACGGGCGAACTCCCCTGCTGAAGCGCTGCATAAAAATGGCCCATCAGGATTGCGGTGGGTTCGTCGGGAATTTTCCAAAGGGTCACCACGACCCGATCGGCCCCCGCCGCCAAAAAAGAACGAGACAACCCCAACACCCCATCGCCGGTAATCCGGCCGCGCCCCGTATCACAGGCACTGAGCACCACCAGTTCCGCCGCTAACCGCAATTCCATAATTTCACCGGCACTGAGAAGGCCGTCATCACCGGCAGCCGGTGCAAGGGCAATCGCCCCGGGCATTCCCGAATTACCCAAGTCATCTAACAAACCATGGGTGGCCAGATGAATTCGGCGCGCTTGGGTAATCCGATCCAAAATTTCGCCTTTGGTGGCCTGGGCCCCCAACAGCGGCTTGACCTGAAGCAGTTGGGCCACTTGGCGCGCTTCCGATTCGGCCCCGGGTAAATTGCTCAGGGGACTGGGGGCCGCTCCCCAAACGGGAGGCACGGCCGGCATCACCGGATTGCCCACCACCAGGGCCGCGCGATCGACCCCCACCACCACATCGGATGCTAAGGGGCGATCGGGCGGGGTTTCGGCAAATTGCAACCGCAACACATCGATCGCAGGGGTGAGAAACAAACTGTGGCGATCGATCAGCATCTGACCATCCTCAGCTTGCAGAGCAGCAAAGGGCACTAAAAACAGCAGCCCTTGGGGCACGATCGCCACCGGTTCCTGGGGATCTGTGGGCAACAAGTCCGCGATCGGGGCGATCAGTTGCCGATGCAGCCCGTTCAGTTGACGGCGCAACTCTGCCGCCAGCAGTTGTCCTTGGGGCAGGATTCGCCGCAGCTCTTGAATTTGGGTAGCCAGGGTGGCTTCGGCCGAGGCTCCCGCCATCGCTACCGTGCGGAGGGTCACGTCTCCTTGGGGATTCACCACCCAAATGTGGAGCGATCGCTGGCCGATCGTGTATTCCACCAAGGTCAAGCGGCGATCGCGCGCTAACTGCTGAATTTGGCTGAGGGTGGGGGGTGGGCTGGCCGCGGGGCTGGGTTGGTTGGCCAAATGGCCCGATCGGGCGGCCAACAGTTCCACAAAGGCCCGGGCCCGGGCCCGTTCCGCCACCTCCAAGGCTTGCCCCGCCTGACCTTGGACAATCAAAGCCTCTTGCAACAGGCGATAGGTTTGGGCTTGGGTGTCCGCCAGGGCGATTTTGTTGTCGTCGCTCAGGCCCGGCCGCACCGACTCCCACCGCTCGATCGCCTGAAACAGATGGTCGATCGCCCGAGGAGCCGCCCGCTGCTGTAAATAAAACTCCCCCAAACGGGTTAACAAACGCCCCTCTTCGGCCCGGGCCCCCGTCGCTCGATGGATCCCCAAGGCGGCCTCGAAACCGGCCTGGGCCTGCTCGCGATCGCCCGCATCATTAGCCAACAGGGCCAATTGTTCCCAGGCTTGGGCCTCACCGGGGCGATCGCCATGGGTTTGGGCCAACTGGCGCACCTGCTCCAGGGCGTTGCGGGCCTCCGAACGGCGACCCACCGCCCGCAACGCCTCACCCAACATCAACTGAGCCTTGGTCATCCCGATCGCCTTGCCGGGATAATCCTCCGGCAGCAGGTTATAGAATTGCACCCCCTGCTGGGCACTGACCACCGCTTGGGTTGCTTTGCCCTGGCGCAACTGCACTTGCGATAACCAAGCGGCTAAGTAGCCCTGTTGCTTAGGCAGTTCATACAAGCCCCCATCCAGGGGAATCCCTGCATGAGCCTGGTCAGCCGCATTGGCGATCGCCCGATCGAGCCAAGCCTCCGCCTGGTGATATTGACCCAAACGCTCATAGGTTTCCGTCAAATTCGCCATCACCAGCCCGATCGTGGGCCGATCGCCCGTTTCCGCAATCACCCCATGGGCCGCCTGCTGCACCTCCAACGCTCGGGCGAATTCCCCCAATTGCAGATAAACATTGCCCAACTGCACCTGGGTTTTCGCGAGCCGCGAACGATCGCCCAAGGCCTGGTACTGGTCACGGGCCTGTTGTAACTGGGCGATCGCCTCGGGCCAATTGCCCTGGTCGATCGCCGCCTGGGCCCGCGCCGTCAATGGGGCCCCCGGATCATCAAACAGACAAACCGTAATCGGCCGAAACGGGCAGGTATGTTGCCGCAGGGGGTTACCCAACAAAATCAGCGATCGCAACCGGGCCAATCCCGGCTGCTGGGGCAGTGCCGTGATCTGATTGCGGGTCAAATCCAGCATTTCCAACTGATCCAGGTCTTGCAGGGGCGAGAGATCCTGCACCTGATTGAACCCCAAAATTAATTGGCGCAAGGACGACATCCCCGCCAAGGGTCGCAAATCCCGAATTTGGTTCCCCGGCAGCGACAGGGCCCGCCAATGATTGAAGGTGGCGATCGGTTGCAAATCCTGAATGTTTTGGTTGGACAAATCCAACACGGGCAGGGCCGCCAAATTGCGCCAAGCCTGTTCACAATTCTCGGTCTTGGCTACCCGCAACAAGGCTCCCACCGTGTGCCGCGCCGCCGGATCCAGTCGATCGCGCTGCCGACACCAATCGGCAAAATTCACCAGTCCTTGGGCCGATCGGGAGTCTTGGGCGATCGCCGGTTCGATCGCCATCCCCAGCCCCCAGCCCACCAGCACCACCAGCAGTCCCAGCCGCCCTCGATCGCCCATGGTGTTTTTCCCAAACCAGCGCCTCCAATCTAGATCGCTTCGGCGGGAACGCCACCTCAACCGCCTGGCAACTGCATTTCCCTGGGATTAGGCCTGACGAGTGAGCTTGGCATTGACACTCCCCGCTCTAAAAAGACAGAGACAAGGTTTTCACGCTCCCGTGCGACCTGATAACAGACAGACAACTTGTACGTTTCCGTCATAACAGACAGGCGTAGACTATTGCTTGCTTCAAGGTCATCGAACCCCACTCAGCAAGCGCGGCTCTCATCCCGACATTCCCCTTCGGGAGAGCGCGGGGCTTCCCGCCGATTAGCTAAAATTGAATTCAGCCCTCCATCGGTGTTTTGGGCTTTTTTTACGAATTAGCTCTAAAACGATCCTGAGACGATGACGATCGCCCTGTGGATTGATCGCGCCTTTTCATCCCTGACCCATTACCCAGCGCCATGATTGAGGAATCACAACCCAACACTCCGTTTTGGCAAGGAATTGAGGAATTTAATCGTGGGGAGTTTTATGCTTGCCACGACACGATCGAGGCATTATGGGTGGTGGCGAATGAGCCGGAGCGCACGTTTTATCAAGGGGTTTTGCAAGTGGCGGTGGCGCTCCATCACCTCAGTAATTTGAATTGGCGCGGGGCTGCAATTTTGTTGGGTGAAGGGCTGAGCCGCTTGAATAAATATGACGATCATTACAGTGGAATTGATGTAAACCAGCTCATTGCCCAGGTGGCGGATGTTTTGCACTTTATTCAAGTAATGGGGCCCGATCGGGTAGAAACTGCCGCGATCGCCTTGGGATTACGAACTGGGTTGCTTCCTCTGGAGTCTGGAAATTTGGAATCATTTGCTCAGCCATCTTTGCCGCGCATCCTGCCGGCCGCCCAAGCCTGCTCGGGAGAAGAAACCCCGTAAAAAAAGGGACTTGGTAGCAAGATTTTGTCCACAATTCTCTAAATCTGTCCGATTGATCGGTAAGATTCAAAAACATCCCCATTGAAATTCAATTGGGCGAAATAGCAATCGAGTAGGACTTAAATACCCCCTATAACGATTGTCGGTTGGCAGTGAGGCCATTGGCACTCGCCTCCTGACTGATCGGATCGTTCGGCGCGATCATGCTGCGTGATCGTTTTCAGGAAGCGCGTTTGTGGCAAACGACTGGTATCACCGCTACAACCCCTTTAGCGAGCAATGGCATCCCCTGCGGTGGGTACGCCCATTCATGCGTCCCAAGACCTTGGCCCTGCTGGAGTCTTGCACGATCGGGCTAATTGCCGGGTTGGCGGCCGTGTTGATGAAGTGGGGGGCGGCTTGGGTAGGAACCCAGCGGATCGCGATCGCCACCCGTAGCCCCGTGCCGGCCCTGGCGTTAGCGGCGGTGGGGGTGGTGGGTTGTTGGCTGGCTGGCTGGTTGGTGCAGCGCTTTTCGCCGGACGCTGGGGGCAGCGGGATTCCACAGGTCAAGGCCAAGCTGGCCTTTGGGCCGATCCTGTTGGATTGGCGGGCTGTTTGGGTCAAATTATTGGCCACCACGCTCACCTTGGGGTCTGGGTTAACCCTGGGTCGCCAGGGCCCCACGGTGCATGTGGGCGCTTCTATCGCGGCCCAACTCAGTCGTTGGATTCCCACTTCGCCGGCCTATCGTCGCCAAACAATTGCCGCCGGGGCCGCGGCTGGTTTGGCGGCTGGGTTTAATGCCCCGATCGCGGGTGTGCTGTTTGCGGTGGAAGAGCTGCTGCATGATGTGTCGGGTTTGACCCTGGGGCCGGCTCTGTTGGCGGCCTTTGTGGGAGCGGTGGTGGCGCAGTCCTTGGGCGGTGATATTTTGCCCGTGAGCTTGAACCTATCGCGGGTGGCCACGGAATTTACGGCACGGGATATTCCGGCCTACCTGTTGTTGGGTTTGTTGGCCGGTTGGTTGGGAGCCAATTTCAATCGGGGGGTGATTGCCAGTTTGGGTCTCTATCGCCGGTTGCAATGGGGGTTGCCGGAGCGGATGGCCCTAGCTGGTGGAATTACGGGCCTGGGTATGGCGATGTTGCCAGCGGCGTTTTGGAACTATAGCTGGCTGCGGGAAGATTTGGTGCTGGGGGGGACGGCTTGGCAGGGCGCGGCGATCGCCTTTGGGGCCCATTTCCTGTTGACTTTGGTGGCCTTTGGTTCCGGTGCGCCGGGGGGCTTGTTTGGCCCTTCGCTGATTTTGGGGGCCGCCTTGGGCAGTGTGGTGGGAGCCTTAGTGGGGGCCCACTCGATCGCCACCTACGCTCTGGCCGGGATGGGGGCATTTTTTGCGGCGGTGTCGCGGGTGCCAATCACGGCGATCGCGATTGTGTTTGAAATGGCGGCGGATTTTAACCTGGTGTTGCCGCTCACCATTGGTTCCACGGTGGCCTATTTGGTGGCCGATCGCCTGGATTCTGGATCTTTATACGATCGACTGCTGGCCCTCAAGGGGTTGGAGTCGGAACCGATTCCCGATGTGGATTTGCTGGCGGATTTAACGGCCAAGGATGTGATGAATCATCCGGTGGAAACCCTGCGGGCTAGCCAAACCTTGGAAACGGCTCGCCAGCGGTTTGCCGATTCGCACCATCGCGGTTTTCCGGTGGTGGACGATCGGGGAAATTTGGTGGGCATTTTGACCCAATCGGACATCACGGATTTGGATGCCGAGGATTTGGCCGCCACCGATCGGGTGACGGCGGCCATGACTCCCCAGCCGATCGCGGTGCAAATTGATGATCGGCTGTCGGATATTCGCTTTTTGCTCAGTCGCTACAAACTGGGACGACTGCCCGTTTTGGAAGGGCAAAGGCTGGTGGGCATTGTCACGCGCAGCGATCTGTTGCGCGTTGAGTCCAAACGACTGGGGGGGGAAATTAATCCCCAGCAGCCGCGCCGGCCCGCCTATGCCATCTATAAAACCCGGGGGCCGAACACGGGGCGATCGCGAATTTTGGTGCCGATCGCCAATCCAGCGGCGGCCTTGGGGCTGTTGCGGTTGGCGCTGGCCATTGCGCGCGATCGACAGGCGGAGGTGGAATGCTTGCATGTGATGTTGGTTCCTGTGGGTCAGTCCCCGGCGGAAACCTCGATCGATCCGGCGCTGGTGGCCCCCATGCGCAAATTGTTTGAACGGGCAACCCGTGCCGGTCGCCAATGGCGCATCTCCATCCATAGCCAAATTTGCTTGGCCCGGGATCCGGCCGAGGCCATTTTGGAAGTGATTCAACGGCGGCGAATCGACTTGGTGATTATGGGTTGGCAAGGGGCGATCGCCCGGCCAGGGTTACCGGTTTTTGGCGACTCGATCGCCCGACTGTTAAACGATGCCCCCTGCGAAATCATGTTGGTGAAATGGGGAGAAGACCTGTTCAAACGGCCGCGAATTCGTCAGCAGGAGGCGGTGCAGGCCATGCTCAGTCTCGATCGCTGGTTAGTGCCGATTAGTGGTGGGCCCAATGTGGAGCGGGCCCTGAATCTGTTGCCGCCGCTGTTGGGCCTGACCCGATCGGCCGCCGTCACCCTCTGCCAAGTCGTGCCCAAGGTGGCCACCAGCGAGGAACCAGACTTCAGCGAATCGGCGGCACAACCCTGGACGACCGATCTTTTGGATCAGGCCACCGCTCGCCTCACCAAAACCAGCCCCACTTCAGTCACGGCGCTGGCTCTCTGTGCGGATCAGGTGGCTGAAACCATTTTGCACTTGGCCGAAAGCCTAGATAGCCAAGTGATTGTATTAGGAGCCAGCCGAGAAAGCCTACTCAAACAGGTCATTCATGGTAACTTGCCGGCCACGATCGCCCAGCAATTTCAAGGCACAATTTTAGTGGTTCGTGGCCCATTGACTGGTAATGATTAAGTGCTTGCTGCTGAATTAGCTGCATTAGCTGAATTAGCTAAATTAGCTGCATTAATTGAAATCCGAGCTGGATTGGCGTTTGCTTTCATCAATCGGCCAATCTTCATCTTCACCACCGATGCTAATACGGCGAATTTCCAAAAATTCTCGACTCAGTTGAGAAAAGGCATTAATCAACACATCCAGGGCGATCGCATCACTGGTTCCCAAGTCAAACCAACAACGGGCGCGGGTTCCTTCAAACTCCACTTCGCCCATGTTGTGCATCAGGGCCATCATCGATTGATCCAGTACTTCACTGTCATATTCCATATAGCTCAAGTCCAAGCCCACCTCTTGAACCTGCGCGTTTTCGGCATTGAATCCACCTAATTTCCCTAAGAAAAACCAGGAATCAAAAACCTCTTCAATGTATTGCTGCTCCATGCGCCCTGGAACGGTGTCCAGCTCCAGCCAAATCCAAACATTAAAGGGGTCAAACTCGCGAAATTGAATGTCCATGGAAAAGAGAGAGGAAAGGGATGAATTGCCAATCACTGAATTGATTCGATTAGTCAAATGAATTCAATTCAATAGACCAACGCAATCACAAGCATTAACCAGCCGCTAATGCACTACAGCCTTTACTGAAAATAATTGGCACGCCATATTGCAGATGCCATGAGGCAACGGTTTGGTGGGCATTGCCCACCCTACGATCGACTGTGCTTAGTTAGCGAGGTCAGGGCTGTCAGTTGACTGGATTGAACTGAATTGAATGGATGAACTCAACCGATCGAAATCAACGGGAGCTGCCTAAAGCAACGCGCCGCCACAACTGGAACCAGCACCGGCCGTGCATCCGTAGCAGTGGCGATCGGTCTGAACCGTTTGGATTAAATCCAGGGAACCGGCTGCCAACAGATCCGCCAGGGTCAGCATTTTACCATCGGGCGATCGGGCTGGGATCTCCTCCATTTGGTTAAAGTCGCAATCGTAAAGATAGCCTCGATAGTCCACCGATAGCTGATCACGACACATCAACCCTGCCACGGTGTCGGCATTGAAATTTTGAGCCAAAAACTGACAATAATCGGCTTCCAATTGGCGAGCTTGCAGGGCTAATTTAGTCCGCCCGATCGGGAGATTGGTGATGGTCAGTAAATGATTGAAATCAATGTTGTGATCAGCTTTTAAACGCTGACGATAGGCCACTTCCAAACCCGCTTGGGCCGGTGGCAGTGAAAAATTAGCTCCTGTGGGAACCGGTGGGTTATAAACCAAGTCGATTTGCAGTTTTGGATCTCGCCCATAGCCCCGCTGATTTAGGAGTTTGAGGGCGGCAATGGAGCGATCGAACACACCGCGTCCCCGTTGTCGATCGACATTCTCTGACAAATAACAAGGCAGCGAAGCCACGACTCGCACATGATAGTTTTGGAAAAAGTCCGGCAAATCTTCAAACCCATCCTCAAAGAAAATGGTTAAATTTGACCGAACAATCACTTCCTTTTTGGCAGCGGCCGCCGCTTGTACCAAAGCCCGAAAGCCGTCGTGCATTTCTGGTGCGCCGCCCGTTAAATCCACCGTTTGAATCTGTGGAAATTGCTGAATGATGGCAATTAACTGCTCACAGACTTCCGGGCTAATGGCTTCAGTGCGTTTCGGCCCCGCTTCCACATGGCAATGGGTGCAAGCCAGGTTGCAACGTTTGCCAAGGTTGATTTGCAACACACGAATGGTGCGCTTTGTTAGGCAAGTGCCAAGGGCTTCGGCAAAAGGACGCGGAGAATCAACGGCGGCAATCACAGGACTATGCATGAAATCTCTAGAACTTCCTAACGATCCAACTTGAAGCTTAGAACTTGAAGCTTGAATCTTGAACTTTGAATCTTGAAACCGGAAACTTTTTAACAACTTTCCCAGGCGTGATCCACTTGCTGAAATAGCTCCGGTAAAGTTCCCTGGTTGTGCAAAACCACGTCGGCCCGCGCCATTTTTTGTGCCAGTGGCCATTGGCTGTTGATGCGAGCTTGGGCCTGATCAACCGTCAAATGATTTCGGGCCATTAACCGGTGCAATTGCTGGGCTGGCTCACAACTAACCACCCAAATTTCCGTGACTAAATCGGTCATTTGGGCTTCAAATAGGAGGGGAATGGCTAAGACAATGCTGTTCGATCGCCCTTGATGAGCCGCAATTCCAGCCAACAAATGGGCCCGCACGATCGGGTGAATTTGGGCTTCTAACCATTGGCGCTCGGCCGGCTGCTGAAACACAATTTCGCCTAAGCGGGGTCGATCGAGCGAGCCATCAGCACCAATCACATCAGCACCAAACCGCTGGGCGATCGCTGGCAAAAGGGGTGACCCCGATTCCACGGCCGATCGCGCCAACTGATCCGCATCCAACACCGGCAATCCATAGCGTTCTGCCAAATAGTCTGACACTGTGGTTTTGCCCGTGGCAATGCCGCCCGTAAGTCCAATGATTCGCACCTGGGCCCCCTGATTGATTCCGGGACTGAACTCCTACAATAATCGTAGGGATGGCATCCCGGTTTGTTGGGGCTGTTTGGCCTTGTCTCCTGTCTGCAATTCTGGTTCCATTTTTTCCCTGCCCCATTTTTTGCACCCCCATGTTGAAGGTTCACCGCGCGATCGGCATTGCTCTTGTGGGCGCTTGGTTGAGTAGCCCGGCCCTGCCGGTGCGAGCCTTCTCGGAAAATGATCTGCTGCGATTGCGACGCACCAACGAGTGCAGCGGTTGCGACCTCAGCGAAGCCGACCTGTCGGGCAACAGCTTCATTGGAGCGCGGTTGGTGGGGGTGAATTTATCAAAGGCGAAGTTGGCGAATACGGATTGGTCGGGGGCTGACTTCACGGGGGCGAATTTGGAGGGGGTTGACCTGTCGGGGGCCCGGTTGTTTGAGGCCAAGTTTCAGGCGACAAATCTAATTGGTGCAACCCTTTCCGGGGCTGATTTGACCAATGCCAATCTATTCCAAGCATTTTTGAGTGGGGCCAAGCTCGATCGCGCCGTGTTGTTTTATGCCAATCTCAGGAACGCTGACCTGACCAACGCGGACTTAACCGGCGCAGATTTGACCCTAGCGGAACTGAACGGGGCTAAGTTGAGCGGGGCCCAACTGCCACCGGGTTTTCGACTTTAGGCCTGGGGTTAGCCAAGGCCCCGAGGCGGCATTGGAACCTGGGCGCAAGCTGACCGGCTTTGGCCTAAACCGGCTTTGCCCTAATTCAACTTAATTCGGCTTCATTTGGCTCCAGTTAGCTCCAGTTGGCTTAACTCAGCAGCGACTCAAATTCCTGGCGCAACCCATCCGCATTGCCCAACCGCGACACCATTAAACTGCCCTGGCCCGCGTCCGCAAGGCGATGTTTCCAAAAGGCGATCGCCTCAGCATTTTGCATCCAAAAATCCACCACCGTGGCGGAAATATCATTCCAAGACCAATCATGCCGCCAAAGCACCGGTTCGATCGATTCCAAGGTGGCATCCAGCGTGCATTGAAAACTACCGATATATTCCACAGGGGGAGCGGGCGATCGCTCAATTAACTGTTGTTGCTCATGAAAAAAGTGCAGCACTGGAGACACACCCACAATTTCAAATGTGTAATCCATGGCAAACTCCCACAAATTTCAAAGGGCATTTCTGAAAAATAGAGGCGCAATCTTCTCCGAGCGCATGTCTCAAGGGCTGAGAAGGTGATTGCAAACGGTGAGGGTCATGAAATTGAATGAAAAGGGATTCGTTCTGATTCGTTCTGAGCTGTGAATGGGGGCTATGAATTGATTCTTGACTTTATGTATTAGCGCAAATTTTTTGAGCTTGGCAATGATTTTAGAAATTTATTGGCAAATGCAACAACCTTGTAAAAATCTCAAGTTATAAAAGACTCAATTGATACAAAAATTTCGTTTTATAGGCTGCAATCTGTTAGCACTCTCAGCTTTTTAGTGCTAATTGCTGAAGACTGACGCGATGTTCGATTGCCTGCCAGCTCATCAAAAATCGGCGTTGACCAAAAGCCAGGGATCGATCGACCCCTGGCGCTTGTTTTTTGAATTGGAACGAGCAATCAATTAGCGCACCATGGGCACACCATTGACGCACTATTGACGCACCATTGGCGCAGAAGGTGGATGGCGACGATCGGGGTTGAATCCTAGCGATCGTCCGCAAAATCCTGCATTTGTCCAGTGCGCACCGAGAGCTGTTGATTGCCACCCCGATCGCCCCGTCGCACAGTCATGGCCAGGGCCTGACCCACGCGGCGGCGTTCCACCAGTCCTTGCAACTGTTCCGCGCTGGTGACCCCCGTGCCATCAATTTGCACAATCACATCACCCCGCCGCAGGCCACCCCGGGCCGCAGGCGAATCGGGAATCACATTCACCACCAACACCCCCGACACTTCCGGCAGCATGATGGCGGCGTTGGGGTCGCTGTTGTTTTTGCGGGCCAAGTCGGGAGTCAAGGTGCGCATCTGAATGCCCAGGAACGGATGGGGCACGGCCTGACCCTTCGACAGCAAAGGCAAAATGCTCTTTACCTTGTTGATGGGAATGGCGAACCCAATCCCCATCGCGTCGGCACGGATGGCGGTGTTAATGCCAATCACCTCGCCCCGATCGTTCAGCAGCGGGCCGCCGGAGTTTCCGGGGTTGATGGCCGCGTCGGTTTGGATGAAGTCTAGGCGCTTGTCGGGAATGCCCACCTGCACGCTCGATCGCTTCAGGGTGCTGACAATGCCCAGGGTGACCGTGTTGTCCAGCCCCAACGGGTTCCCCACCGCGATCGCCCAATCGCCCACTTGCACCAAATCCGAATCGCCCAGGGGAGCCACCGGCAACCGTTCATCACCGGGGCTGATTTTCACCACCGCCAAATCGGTGACCTCATCGGCCCCCAGCACGCGCCCATCAAACTCTCGCCCATCCTTGAGGGTCACGGTCACGCGATCGGCCCGATTCACCACATGGGCATTGGTCAACAGCAGACCATCACTTTCAATAATGAAGCCGGAGCCTTGCCCCGCAATCCGTTGGCGCTGTTCTCGGGGCATTTGCCGAAAAAACTCATCCCCAAAGAAGCGCTCAAACAGCGGATCGTTAAAAAACGGGTCAACCCGCCGGGTCACGGTGCGTTCCGTGTCGATGCGCACCACGGCCGCACCCACCCGGTTCACAGCCGCCGTCACAAAACTGTTGCTGCGGGGAGCCGCCACCTCCGCCGGGCGCTGGGCCGTGGCGCTGTCATCCACCAGGGCAACGGCGGGGGCAATTGGGCCCCCCAGGGCGATCGCCCAGAGCAACACCGCCAGCCCGATCGCCCCGATCGCCCGTTGCCATGACGACGGTTGCCATGGTGACGATTGCAGTTGAGACCGTGGCGATGGTTGCGTTTGCCCGCCGAAAAATATTAAACCCAGGCGCTGTTTCAGGCGTTGTTTCAGGCGTTGTTTCAGGCGTTGTTTCAGGCGTTGTTTCAGGCGTTTCAGTGGGTTTTGTTGATGATTGGCCCCAAGTCCCATAACGCTAAATTCCATTGCGGTTGTTTGGTTCCAAATGTTCCAGATTTTCCAGAGCTTCCAGGCAATCCAGGTGATCCAGGTGATCCAGAGGCTTCAGGTGTTCTAGGTTTCTTGGCTTCCGGGTTGCTAGGGGTTCTGAGCACAAGTCCCTTGCGAACTGAATGCCAGCCCATATCGACATCAAGACATCAGGGGAGCCAGAAAGCGAAATCCGAAACAGACTCGCGCCCGCTTCGGATTCAAAATGGCTGGCAAGGGCGGGGCGATCGACTCCCCAGAACCATACCGGAGCTGAACGTTAGGTAATTTGAATCAGCCAGGTACCGATATAGCGCAGCAAGGGCGTGTCACCGGGGGTCAAAATCCGGCAGTTAAAGTAATACATCCCGCCCATGTCCGGGTTGCGCACATTGCTGAGCACCACCTCAAGCTGCTTACCCGAGGGAATCGGTTCCTTAGGATAAATCTCGATCGTGTAGTTTTCCGGATTCCAAACCACCCGATCTAGCTCAACCTTCTCGCCACCGTTCTTGTACCGCACATCAATGCGATCGGTGTCGAAACGTCCCTTGTAATAGTCGGGATAGTCGATCGCGATTTGGGCGATCGCCAGGTTCTGAGCCGGAATCCGCAACCGGTAGCGATCCCAGGAGCTTTCACGACCCCGATCGAGCCGGAAGCTCAGTTGACTTTCGCGACGGGGGCCACCAAAGAGCGTGAATCCAGGCAACTCCTGCGCCACCACTGCCGGCACAACTGCCAGGCTGCAACTCAGCGCGGCCAAGGCTGCCAAACCGCGACGCACCCAACGCTGCGACAGGGCACGCGGCTGACTCGAAGCCGGGGCAAAAGACTTAAAGGGCATGGATGGTGTCTCCCAATTGGAGCCAAACAAATGGAGCAATGAAGCGGCGATAAACCTTGGACATCGGGAATTTTCACCGCGAAAAGCTCACCGGGGCAACTCATCGAAAGCTTTCATTTTCAGAAGACTCACCGAAGAGTTTTGCCGAGGGAATTTGCTGGTGAAACGCTGTCGATCGCTGATGGTGACTGGGTTTTGGGCCCCATCCCCATAGGTATCGTTGATGATCACTGAGACAGCACAAAAATGGCCAAGATTTACCAATTTTCTAAACAAAGCGTATCAAAACTTTGACCGCTTGTGGGGAGCGCGATCGCCCCAACCCAAATCGCTCGCCAATTGTCGCGCCAAGCGGCGCTCAAAGAGAGGCTCCGAAAGAGGCTCAAAGAAGTACTCAAATTCAAGGCTCAAATTTAAGGCTCAAACTTAAGGAGCGCTCAAATTCAGGGGGTGCTCACGGGTTCTCGATCCTGCACTGACGCGAGTTCGCCCCCAATCCCATGGGCCATTAGCTGCCATTGGGCCAACGATTAGCAGTCCTGTGGCTCCGGTTTGCCAAAAGGGCCCACCCCCGCGCGACACTAACGAAAGGCAAATTGCACCATGGTCGGGCCCCAACCCCGCGCCACTTGCTGTGATTTAGCCCTCAGAATTTGCACCGGGAGCAAAATGGCATGACAATTACCATTTCGATCGCAGCGGATCATCTCCAAACCCTAGACCTCAGCCCCATCCAACGGGCGATCGAGCCGCTCTTGGCCAGTGGCATTGCCGCCGCCGAACAACAAGTGCAACTCACCATTGACCTGCCCCGCGACCCCACCGACCCCCGCGAGCTGTCGGAAATTCCCGAAGTGCGGCTTTGGTTTCTGCGGGCAGACGCGGTTTATCCTTGGTTGCCCTTTGTTTTGGACTGGAAAGCAGGCGAACTCGGTCGTTATGCGGCCATGCTGGTTCCTCACCAATTCCATCCCACCGACGGAATTCAGTTCAATCCCGAAGCCTTGGAACTATTCGTGATGGGCAAGATTTTTGTATTAGCCAACTGGCTGAAAACCCAAGGAATTGGCACGCGATCGCGGCTTCAGGGCATGGCGCAAATGCTGGGCTACGACCTAGACGAGTCCTTCTTCGACTTGCTGGATTTGAGTTAGGTACTAACATGATCTCCGCTCCGGTCACCAGCCCTTTCAATGCCTTGGAAGAGCAGCCAAAACTAACTAGCACCTTGCTATCAGCCCTTGGCGATTTGAGTAATATTCAGACTGCCATTCCCAGAATTGCGAAAGACACTCG
Organism: Limnothrix sp. FACHB-406; assembly: GCF_014698235.1. Lineage (NCBI taxonomy): Bacteria > Bacillati > Cyanobacteriota > Cyanophyceae > Pseudanabaenales > Pseudanabaenaceae > Limnothrix > Limnothrix sp. FACHB-406. The sequence goes on from NZ_JACJSP010000018.1 coordinate 90,398, forward strand.
GCTCATGCAGCTCATCCAAGAGCAGGTTGCTGATTGGCCTAGTGAACATCATCTTCATCTGGGTGATGCCCGAACAAGCCTGAATCTTCCACCCGAAAGTGTCCATCTCATTCTGACTTCGCCGCCCTATTGGAACCTAAAGTCTTACAACTCAATTCAAGGACAAATGGGAGCAATTGACGATTATGATCAATTTATTCATGAACTCAATTTAGTTTGGGAGCAGTGCTTTCAACTACTCGCTCCCGGCGGTCGATTAATTTGCGTTGTGGGTGATGTTTGCTTATCTCGACGGAAAAATAACGGCCGCCATTCCGTATTTCCTCTTCATGCTTCCATTCAAGAAAGTTGCAGAGCAATTGGCTTCGATAATCTTTCTCCCATCATTTGGCACAAAATCGCCAATGCTTCCCTAGAATCAAAGGGAAATGGCACGGTTTTTATGGGTAAACCCTATGAACCCAACGGAATTATCAAAAACGATATTGAATTTGTTTTGATGCAGCGTAAGCCAGGGGGATATCGAAAAGTGAACTTAACAACTAAGTTGCTGAGTATTATTCCAGAAACAGATCACCGCACTTGGTTTCAACAGATCTGGAGTGACATTCCAGGTGCATCAACACGTCATCATCCAGCTCCTTATCCCCTAGAATTAGCCACAAGATTAATTAAAATGTTCTCGTTTGTGGGTGATGTGGTGCTTGATCCTTTTTCTGGCACAGGAACAACATCCCTCGCGGCTGCTCAGTGTGGACGCAATAGCATTGGTTATGAAATTGACCCCACATATCTAAAACAATCCTATGACCGTTTAGCCCAGGAGCTAACGAGCCTGTTCAGCAAAACTACGGTGATCCTGCATTCTGATTGCTAATCATTAAGACCTTAGTGTTTAAAAATAACTGAAATGCAAAATGTACTCCAAGATCTGGATACTAGGCTGGCGGTTGCTGTTCAACGGTTTTGGCAAATACGATCTGAGTCTGCTCAAGCAGTCCGTTCAGGAAAGCATCTTGATGATTTTCGTGAATTAGTTGCCAGCCTCTTAATCACGGCTGGCGTTGAGGAGAGTTGCATTTACTGGAAACAAGATACAGAGCTGCCAGGGTGGTTTCGCGCAGAAAAAAGTTGGGACTTATTAGTGATTATCAATCATCGGTTGGTTGCTGCGATTGAATTTAAATCCCAGGTTGGGTCTTTTGGGAATAATTTTAACAACCGAACTGAAGAAGCATTGGGTAGTGCAACTGATCTATGGAATGCCTACGAAAAAGGGGCATTCTATCCTTCACCGCGTCCCTGGTTAGGCTATTTTCTTTTGCTTGAAGATGCTGAAGCTGCTCATCGACAAGTTTCAATCAAGGAGCCTCATTTTTCAGTCTTTGAGGAATTTCAAGGTGCTTCCTATGTCGCTCGATATCAGCAACTACTCATCAAGCTAATCCGCTCTCGGTTGTATGATTCTGCTTGCTTTTTAACTGCTCCTCAAATGGGAACAGAATCAAAAATCTATGATCAGCCAGAGCCTGAATTGACGTTTCGAGGGTTTATGGTTTCACTGTTGGGACGAGTCATTGCAGCGCTGGAGCTTTGATTTTCATAAGTTTTCGATTCCAGGTTGATGAGTTTTGAGATGTGGGCACAATGCGGGTCGTAATTCAACGGGTGACGGCTTCTCGTGTGGCGATCGGGGGGGAAACCGTCGGGCAAATTGGCCGGGGGTTGAACCTGTTGGTGGCGATCGCCGCGACCGATACGGAGGCAGAGTTGCAGTGGATGGCGCGTAAATGTCTGGATTTGCGGCTGTTTCCCGATCCGGCGGCGGCTCATCCTCGGTTTGATTTGTCGGTGAGTGAGATTGGCGGCGAACTGCTGGTGATCAGTCAATTCACGCTCTATGGCGATGGGCGCAAGGGGCGGCGACCCAGTTTCGATCGCTCCGCCGCGCCCGATCGGGCCGAGGCCCTGTACGATCGCTTTGTGGAATTGCTGCGGGCCAGTGGTTTGCGCGTGGAAACCGGCCGGTTTGGCGCAATGATGCAAGTCCAAATCGACAACGATGGCCCAGTGACCTTGATTTTGGATTCCTAGAGTCTGGATTCCTGACGGAGAGAGAAGATGACGGTGGTGGTGGCCGCGCTCTATCAATTTGTGGCGGTGGATGATTGGGCCGATTGGCGATCGCAGTGGCTCGATCGCGCCGAAGCCTTGGGGATTCGCGGCACGTTGCTGCTGGCCCAAGAAGGGATCAACGGCACGATTGCGGGGACTCGGGAGGCGATCGATCAGATGTTGGTGGCCCTGCGATCGCACCCGGCCCTGACAAATTTGAGCGCGCGCGAGTCGATCGCCCCGGCCATGCCCTTCCAACGGCTAAAAATCAAACTGAAGCGGGAAATTGTCACCTTCAACCAACCGGTGGCCCCCACGGAGCGGACGGGAACCCGCGTGGCTCCGACCGAATGGAACGCGCTGATTGCTGATCCGGAGGTGAAGCTAATCGACACGCGCAACCAATTTGAAGTGGCGATCGGTTCGTTTCAGGGGGCGATCGACCCGGAAACCCAGACCTTCACGGAATTTCCCGACGCGGTGGAACGGTTGCTGGATCCCCAGCGCGATCGCAAGGTGGCCATGTTCTGCACGGGCGGCATCCGCTGCGAGAAGGCTTCGGCCTACCTGTTGGCCCAAGGGTTCGAGCAGGTTTATCAACTGGAGGGCGGCATTCTCAATTACTTAGCCACCGTTGACCCGGCGGAAAGCGCCTGGCAGGGTGAATGCTTTGTGTTTGATGAGCGGGTGGCACTGCAACATGGCTTGCAACCGGGGACGTATCAAATGTGCCGTGCCTGTGGTCGGCCGGTCGATCGCAATCTCGACATCTGTCCCCACTGCCAATCCAGTTTGGGAGATGCCTCGTGAGCGATCGGGTGATCGAAATTTGGCAGGATCCGGCGGTGGTGCGCCATGTCGATCGCCTCTGGGCCAGTTTCCAGCAGGTGGTGGGGCGATCGTTGGGGGATTTACCGGCGGATCTCGACCCGATCGAGCGATCACGTCGGATTTTTCACGCACCTTTTGTGGTGGTGTCCCACGGCACGGAAGCCGACCCGATTTTTAACTATGCCAACCAACGGGCGATCGAGTTGTGGGAGCTGAGTTGGGATGAGTTTGTGCAGTTGCCATCTCGGTTGAGCGCCGAGCCGATCGCCCGAGAAGAGCGAGCCAAAATGTTAGAAGAAGCAGCCGATCGGGGCTATATCAGCAACTATCAAGGGGTACGAATTTCCAAAACCGGTCGTCGATTTCGGATCCTCGATGGTCTGATTTGGAACCTAGTCGATGAAGCGGGTCAACCCTACGGCCAAGCCGCCACATTCCAGCAAATTAAACCAGTCAATTGATATGAATTAATTCATCAAAATCAATTCATTAAGCTGCTTAATTGTAATTCATTCAAGTGTGCAACGACCAAGTGTGCAACGATTGCATTTTCATAATTCACCCCCAGTAGGGGCGCACCGCTGTGCGCCCTATGCCGCATGTGACGATTTAACCAGTCATTTTCACCATAAATGACACATTAGACCTCTTGCGTCAATCAAGACCCTCACCCTAAATCCCTCTCCCAAGTCGGGAGAGGGACTTGATCACCAGCTACGAGATCGCTGTAACGCAATGGTTCTGGCCCCCCTTCGCCCCCCTTGGGAGAAGGGGTTGGGGGATGAGGGCTTCTGGTCGATTCGCGTAAGAGGTCTATTCAACCATCAAACGAATCAAGGATAAATGACCATTTACCTCATGCCATATGTGACAGTTTAGCCAGTCATTTTCATCACGAATCATGCATTTAACTATCAAGCGAATCGAGGGCGCACGGCGGTGCGCCCCTACCAGGATGGTTGGCGATTTGCGTGATTCAATTGTTGTAATGAGCGATCACCTGGGAGACCTTGCCCGTGCTGCTGAGTTTCATCAACTCACCCGACTGCGTGCCCTGTTGATTGATGTAGTAAAGCACCAAACTTTCAATGCCCCACATCACATCTAACAGCTCAAACTTGAGATTGGGATAGACTTCCAACCCCTTTTGGAAATAGCGACGAAGGGCAGCTTTTCCTTGCACCCTTCCCGTCGGGTCACCCAAGAGCCGAGCCGCGATCGGGGAAATCAACACCACATCTTCCTCGTAGTGGCTCAAAATGCGATCGAGGTCGTGGCTATTCCAAGCCGCCACCCACTCTTGCGCAAATTCCTGGGCCTGGGATTGAGTCAGCATTGGTTTTTCCTCATTGAGTCGATCGCCTGGAATTTTAGGGGATCTCAATAGGGTTGACCATCTCGATGATAGATAGCCCAAGAGCCATCTATTTGTTGACAAGCTTTTAAATCATCATTCGGATAGGTCACTTCATCGCCCGCCGTGCGATCGCCCACTTCCAAATAAACCGCATCTTCAGGCGATCGATTGATCAGTTGATGAGCAATGCCAGTTCCAGCCTTGAAGCCATAGCAATCACCGGAATGCAACTCAAATTCCCGATCGCCCACAAGGAGAGTGAGCGTTCCCGCCAAAACAAAAATAAATTCATCTTGTTTAGAGTGACAATGGGCGAGAGCCGACGCGGAACCGGGCGCAAGTTCGGTTAAATTCACTCCAAAGTTTGACAATTGAAAGTAATCGCCCAATTTTCGCTTTAATCGACCCTTAACCACCGCGTCATAGGGTGATGGATAGATGGTTTGGCCACGCTGGGCGGGCACATTGTTGGCCGTAATCGGGTTAGGTTCCATGCAGAAGTGTTGAATGACAGATTCAGGTTATAAAAAAGGGGTAAGAAGATGTAATTCTTACCCCAAACAATCAAAAAGTAGTACACCAATGTTACGCTCATT